>NZ_SELI01000026.1:0-112577 GCF_007845595.1 Apibacter muscae | reverse complement strand
ATTCAGCAGTTTTTTATCCTCAGTGTAACCAAAATTAGTAACCAGATTTTCCATAAAGAAAGAATCATTGTTAATCAACCAAGCAAATTGACTTTTATCGTCATTAAAAAGATATTTATTTCGACTAACTAAAGTTAAAACATTTTTATTTTTTTCATTTAAACTGAACATATCTTTCCAATAACGAACCTTCGCTATTCCAAATTCCCTATTGGAGATTTCAGTTAAACGTTTTTCTTTCTCATATAGTTTTGGATATTCTTTTTGATAATCTATTATACGAGGTAATAAATAAAAATCCATAATAAAATTCTTATTCTTTATAATAAATATTCCTTGATAATCTATATCATTAGGGTGATAAACAATATTTTTATTACACTTATTGAAGAAGTTAACATATAAATATTCTGAATTTGAAGATACATCTATAGTTCTTCCAAAAATATTTTTTATTTTTTTATTAAATAAATTTTTATCTATAAAATTAAAATTATTATTAAAAAGCATCTGCTCTATTTTATAAATAGCTGCTTGCAAATCATCTTTATTATACTCATCAGAACCCTCAACACCAGACTCTATATAATAATAATCAAAACCCTGTTTAAGTTGTTTCCAAAGAATATTTTCTGTATAACTATTTATACTATCATTATTTCCCATAACTTCATTAGTATTTTTATCTATTTTTGATTGACATTTAATATTTAATGGAATTATAAATATTAAATAAAATATTGATTTTATTTTAAACATAACTTGTTAATATTTTTATGTTGCACCACTTACAAAACCGTTCTTAGCTAATAGATCACTTTTATTTAATTTTACTGGATCTAACTTTAATTCATCATCAGTAAACTTATCTTTTGGATTTTCTTCATAATCATCCGGTAAATAATATCCCACTATTTTTTGTCCATAATCTCCATTAGGATTCCTATTGCTAAATTGAAGACTTTGTCCTTGATTTCCTCCTATAGGTATTACATTACCTTCTTTCGTTTTCCCAAAATAAAAAGCTACATGACCTCCTGCTTTTTTATTATTTTTCCATACTATTATACATCCATATACAGGCTCAGATATTTTTCGCATATGAGCCGGTTTTTTTTCTGGATTTCCTGGACCTTCATGTATGTAATTAGGATCGAATTCTAAAGCTCTGCAAGAACTAGGATTTCCATAACCTGCTTGTTGTAGACACCAACTAGCAAAACAAGCACACCACGAAATAGAACTAGGATCACTACTAGAACTAGCAGCTTCATTTTTTATTGAGAAATAAGCATTTTTAATTCTTTTTGTAAGTTTTGTTTGATTTTTATTACTTCCCTCATTGTATCCGCCATAATTTTTGGCTTCATCTAAAACAATTTTCATCCAAGGACCCCTACCATCCATATGCTTTAGAGAATTATCCAATTTCCCCCATAAACATTTATCAATCTGAAAAACTACAGAAGTATACTTATCAAAAGCATCCTGTTTTTCTTTATGGTTTGTTTTACCACCCGCTAAGGTTACATCATTGCCCACCAGAGGACATATATCATTTATAACATTTTTTGTACCATTGGCTTTAATATTAATATTTCTAAAGACAAAAAAAGCCATAGAAGATAAAACAGCAATCTTTAAGTCATGAGCAACTAAGTCAGAATTAGCTAAAATATCAACGTTTTCATATTTTTTTGTAAAAACATTGGCTTTGGAATAATTATCTCTACCGGTTAACTGAATTAATCCTTTACCTCTAAAATTCCAACCATCATCTCCACCCAAATTACCTAAATCTTTTCTGTTACTGTAAGCGATATTAGCAATCATTTTCTGATTTGCAGTGTAATTATTTCTAGAACTTCTACCATAATTATAAGAATCTTCATAATTCCCTTTAAAGGCGCTAAAAAGTGTTACATATTTATTCTTTTTAGGATTCCATCTACCTTTGTATAAATCTTCAGCACTATAATCCATACTTTCGCCTTTTTTTAATTCTATTTTTTCTCCACCTTCAACTTTTGCCTGTGCAAAAAAATGAGCTTTATTCCAACAGGTATCCATCTGTAAATCTTCCATGTATTTAGTGTAAGAAGTAGCAACAATAGTTAAGGTTTCATCGGTTGCTTTGGGGAAGATTTTTTTTAATTGATCCTTGGTAACAGGAGCCTTACACCTAGGGCAGGAAAGATGCTGAACATCCCCACGTTCCACTAATACGGGAGAAATAAGCTATTAAAAAGAATATTTATACTTAGGATCCCTAGGATCAGGACCAGGATTATCTCTACCACATACACCATCATATTCACATTCAATCACATAATCCTGATCATACAAAGCTTTATCCCACCATTGTTTAAACTTAGGAAGATTATAATAATTATTTTTCATTAAAATTCCCACACTATCATCATCTAAAAAATAACGTAATCTCCCCATCATCCTTTCATTACTATTGTAATCAGTATTATACTTATATTGTTCTGCAAAATAAACCAAATTGGCTCCTATTTTTAATCTTTCTTCTTTTGTTAGTATACCATTATAAATTTTATCATTAAATAGATAATTTAAATATTCTTTAATATTATCTAATAAAAAACGCATAGTAGAATTATCATTGGGTTTATATAATTCTTGTAAAAGTTTGAAGGTATTGGAATGAAGTTTTAAAACTCCATTACATTTTTTGGTCCAAAATAAACTCCCAAATTCTTCATAATTAAATTTCCCTTTATTTTTTAAAGAATATAAGTCTAAATCCGTATTATCTATTACCCAATTTAATAATTTCTTATCTTCGGTATAGCCAAAAGTAGTTACTAAACTACGCATAAATTGTGCATCGTTAGTTATTAACCAAGCAAATTGGCTTTTATCATCATTAAATAAATATTTATTCCTAGAAATTAATAGTTGTTTATTAAAGCGTCTCTGCTCAGCTAAGTCAGGCACATCTTTCCATCTTTGAATAAAGACACTATCTCCATTTACAACTTTTTTGGTTTTGAGTGTATTTTCTATTTTTGAAATTTCTGGATATTCTTTTTGATAATCTATTAATTCTGGCAATTTGTATTGTTCTACCATTAATCCATTTTTAAGATCAAAGTAAATATTTAATGAAAAACCATCCTCATCATAATATTTTATTTCAGTTGGTTTTAGACATTTATCTTGTTTGCTTAAAAATAAAATATTTCCAAATTGTTTTAAATCTCCAAAAATGTTTTTAACTTTTTTTGTAAAACTATCTACAGATAGTTGCTTATATCCATTTTGATTGAGAATTTTACTTATAACTTCAAAGGATGCATCTACATCATTTTTATCATATTTATAATATGCAATATCTGTTACATTATTATAGATGGAACTTCCAAATTCTAACTGTCTTTTTAAAGATTTTTCTACCATATTACTATTATTGTTGATAATATTTTCATTATTAACCAAGGGTAATTTCTTATTCTGACCATTACAAGAAATAAAATAAGACAAAAGAATGAATAATGATATTTTTTTCATAACTATTTTTTATTATAAATGAGTATCTTCAGAGGTTAGTTTATCTGTAATATCTTCTGAAGATAAATTATAAAAGGATTCAGATGGATTATAATCTTTAGGATACATAAATGCTTTTATTTCAGAGGTACTAGCAGATGATTTTGTTATTCCACTACCTACTTTAACTCCATTTACCCTAATTCCTTGATTTCCTCCTAAAACAGCAATTCTACCTCCTTCAGTTTTTCCTATTACAAAAGCCACATGATCTCCCCCTCCACTCCAAGTTATCATGGCTATAGCTCCATATGCAGGTGAATTATCTTTAGTACTCTTACCACTTTCCCAGTAATGATCAGATTTGTATACCCCATCAGGAGTAAAAGCTCTAGCTCTTACAGCACCATATCCCGAAGGAGGGGAGTAATTTTGTTCTGATTTTGAAAGACACCAAGAAACAAAAGCAGCACACCAATTATCAGTATTGGTACCAGTCTTAAAATCAGTATTTTTAAAATATTCAACAATTCTTTCTTTTAATGGAGATTGTTTATTATTAATACCTTTATAATTATTATATTCTCCCCATGCAATTTTCATCCAAGGTGGCATATCTCCTCCAATATGATTAAATATTAAAGATTTTTCTTCATTACAAACCTTTTTATCATATTTGAACCAAGTCTTTAATTTTTGTAGAGCTTCTTTTCTTTTATCCCATCCATGAGGATCTGGTTTATCTTTATGAGTTAAAGTATAACCGTTTAGCATTTTTGATTGTAACCAAAAATATTTTTCTTCTTCCGCTGTTTCTTCCATAACTAAAGCTAATCCATTTAAACTTTTCCCTAATCCTTTGGAGAAATTTTTTCGTTTCCATTTTTTGATTTCTTTTGTCACTTTGGTGTCCTTGTTAGGGTCATCATTCCAATTAGGAACTTTTTTTGATACTTCCCATTCCCAGCCGGCACTATCTACAGTATAATGTAAATTAGTAGCTATTAAATCAGGGTTTTTTATAAATTTATTCTTATCTCCCAAATAGCTCCCATAAGTTTCATAAACTCCAGGTTCATCATAAGCAGTCTTAGATTTATTCAAATTTCCTGTTAATTGTATTAACCCCCTTCCTTTATAAATAGATTGACTTGATTTAAATTTACTTTTTTCTTCATGGGATAATGTGAAAAATCCAGTTTCTGCATTTACTTGTGCTAAAAAAGTGATTTTTTGTATACACTTATTAATGTTATACTTACGAAACATTTTATTTAGTTCAAATGTTAAGCTCTTAAAACTTTTATCTTCTATTAAACATGATTCAGTTAGTCCTTCCCAAATTATTTCCTTTCCTTTTATGGTTTTTACTAAAGACTTAACTTCCTCTTCTGTAAAATCTCTATCACAATAGCAGGTTCTTGTTTTAGTACTGTCCCCACGTTCCACCAAAACGGGAGAAATAATATCTCGGTCGGTAATGGTACCGGTTTCGGAGACATAGAGCGGGTTTTTAAAATGCATAAACTTACCCATAATTTCCTTCAATTGCTCTTCGGTAGGGTCTTGCCCTTCTTCTAGAGTAGGCAGGGAAATGCCCAAGCGTTCGCAGTCCTTAGAAATTTCTTCTACAAAAGGTAAAGAAAGGTTGATATCCAATTGAGAGCCGATCGGCTCTAAACGAGTGGAGGAATCCTCTAGGGTAATTGTTTTAAAAACCTTAACAAAAAACATTTGAGGATCCCCGTCGGCATCTTCTTTTTTAGGCGTAAACTCTAGGTTTAGTAGTCCGTCGGTGCCTACTTCTTCTTCCGGATAGGCTTTTACCTCTTGGGCAGTCTGGAAAGCTTGGCTTTCTGGGTGGTAGGTTTCCTTCATATCCACCGGTAACAAAGTTTTGTACACCTTTACCGTTAGTTTGGCTTTGGGCATGCCTACGGTATTCACCCAAATGCGGTGGGTAATGCCGTATTGGGTAACACCTACTTGTATGTCGTCTTGCGCCTCGTTGGAAAAGTTTATAGCGGTTATACGCTCCGGAGCAGGAAGCAACAGATCTTCGTTCGGGTCTAAAACAAAAAATAGGGTTTTACCCTCTACTTGAGCCGATGGTAGGGCTTGTTCGGGGTTGTCCTTGTGGTACAAACCTACCTCTGTAAGGTCTAGCGAATCATTTTTACCCAGTTCCACCGTAAAAAAGAGACGAGCATCCGTAAAACCATAAAAGCTCCCGTAGTCTTCCACCTTCTTTTTTATTTCTTCGTCCGCCGTAAAAGAAACCTGGCAACTACCCTTATCGTTCAATGTAGCCTCTATTTCCTTTAGAAAGCAATAGCTGTTACTTAAACTGTTTTCTAAAGGAACGTTGGGGAACTTAATAAACACTTTAAACTTCACCGGAAGAAGAGGGAAGCCTTCCAAAGAAAGATGTATATAATTTTCCTCGTCCCAACCGGTTTCCGTTCTTCTCTTTCCGTTGGCATAACACCACAAAGCTTGGTTGAAAAGCAAGTGGCTGGCTTTAATTTTCCAAGGTGTGGGCAAAGGAGCGTGGGAGACCTCCGCCCCGCGTAAATAGACATTGATCTCCGCTTCCGTAGGTTGCAAAGCCTGTATAAAAACCTCGTCAACCCCCGGGGTAGAAGTTTGCACCAAGGCAGGATCGAGCAATTGCCATTCCACCCTTTCCTCCGGAATTAAAGGCAGAAAGGTACGTACCTTAAATTTGGCTTTGGCCTTTAACGGTAGTACACTAGGACCCTCTATGCTTTCCACGCGGTTTTTTCCTACTTCTATGTGTGCCACATCTGCCGAGGAACCAAAGGAAATTTTGCTTACATGGGTTTGCTTCTCTCCAAAAACACTAAAGTTATACATCCCGAAAGGAGAGGAGAGGATCTTATTTTTTTCTACCTCGTTGGAAACCTTGGAAGCAAGTACCGATTGAAGTTGGGGGATTGTATATTGCAAGCTTTCTAATAATCCCAGTTCTACAACCGTACCGTTGTCCTTGCGTGCGTACCAAAACCCACGGTTGCCCAGCCCGGCATAGGTATAGCGAATACCGGTACATTTTAAATGTATTTTTTCGGTTTTACGAATTTTAGATTTACCTAAGTTTTCTATACTGTCAATCGATCGGTTTTTTACCTTAACCGAAAGCGAACGAGTGATCTTAGAGTCAGAATCTTCCAATTCCAGTGTGTAGTCGCCGGAGTTGGTAAATGAGACCGATAAAGCTTGGCTATTGGGGTCTATAGCTACGTTTATATGGTCTTTGTTGTTGAGTAACAAGGGCCAAACAGAGCTAAAAATTACATGCTCCCCTTGTTTGATCCTCCATATGGGTTTGATGAATGAGAATAACGATCTCTTAAAAGTATATTGGGGTGAAAAAGTATTTACATTATGTTTAGGTACAGTGGAATTGCCCGAAATTCCTTCCAACTGATTTTTTAAACGATGCATCACTACTTTGGTGGCATTGCCCGTAGGGGTTTTGCCGTAGGCGTAAAAGGTAGTTTTCCCTTCAGGGTATAGGTTTACATCAACCATAAATTCTTTGCCGTGTTCCAACCAGGTCATTCTACGCTTCTTTTGGGTGTCACCCTCATAAACTACCCAATTGACCAAACCGGGATCTCCTCCAGATTTTACCTGTGCTTCTAAGACTATTTTGCTTATAAGTCCCCCCATTTCTACCTTTACTTCACGGTTTTCGGGTATGGGTAAATCTAACGGACTTTTGATGAGGACTTGGGTAACTGCAGGTGCTATTTTTCCTTTACTGGATGCTACCTTTGCATTCAAAACATAAAGGTCGTAAGTATTTTGGTTAACCTTTTTATACATTACGCGCGACGGTTGCAACTTTTGTCCGCTTCGCTTAATTTCTACTTTCCCCCCTCCACAGGTGCAGTTGCCCACGGAACTATCAATAAGAATTTTACGTTTTCCAAACTCAGCATTTTCGTAGTATTTTGTCCATTGGATTTTGGGGGTGCACTGGGGTGGAGGGGAACTGCGGGTACAAGCACCAAAATTCATGTGCTGGATACTGTCTTCGTTCCAGGTAGCTATTTTTTTATTATTGATTAAATATTTATCGTCCTCGGCATGGCTCACTTGAAGAAAGCTAGAGGTTACTCCTTGGGAGCAAAACAACTGGGCTCCCTCTACAACGATCTCTCCTTGGGTTGATTTTTCAGGCATAGTATTTCGCTTTAGTTAGTTTCTTCATCTTTTTCCGAGAGGAAAAAAGTAAAAGCATGGGAAGGCTCTATTTTCCGTAAGCTAATTCCCTGATGTATCATTTTTATTTTTTCGTTATAAAAATACTGATTGTTTTTAGATTTTAAAATAATTTCTGCGCTTTTGTGTTCCAATCTTCCATTTTCTTTCTCCCGAAGGCTTAGAACGTTGCATTCGCTCTGTAAATCTATGGCGTGTATATAATTTTTGGAAAGCCAAGGGAATTTCAACTTTTCGTTTAGGGCCTTTGTAAAATCTTCATTTATCTCCTCCAACTGCCCTTGAAACCGAAATCCATAGGTTTCTTTGGCAGATTCTTCCTTGGAATTTCCTGAAAAAATTGCGTTTCCCAGCTTTAAAAAATTCCATCGTAAGCGATGTGTATCTTCCTCGTTGCAATTCAAGAAAAACAGGTTCCAAAAGGCTTCTTGTTGCAGTTTTTGTTTTAGTTTTTCTTCGGTGTCCATGGTTACCAAGAAATTCTCTTTCAGGCTTTCTGCAAAATCTCCGTGGTACTGCTCCGAGAGCAAAGCATCGGCTTTCTTTTTCCAATGGGTCAACCACAAACGGTACGTAGGCAATGTAAGGAAATTTTCCTCTTCGTCTACCTCTATCTCTAAAGGATAGGTGGCTAGTTCCAGTTGTGCATACAAACGTATGGTAGCATCTTTTGGCCAAGCCCCATTCAGGTGCAGGTTTTCTTTAGAAAAGATTCGGCGTTTGAGTTCCGGATGGGTAGAACAATGAATCCCTAAATCGTAAGTAGTTTCACTTTTTAGTAGGGTAGAACGTTCCTTTACTTTAACCGTATGGCTTACCTTGTACATTCGGGTATTTTTCCAGTCTTTAACTTTCATAGTACACAATAGTTTTACATAAATATAGTCTTTTTAAGACATATAAACGAGGAATTTTATAATTTGTTATAAAATTAAACAAAAATTTTTTTTATTCATATCGTTTATTCGGTATTTTCTTCTCCCATACGGGTAATAAGATTTTTTTTATCTTCTCGGAGAAGGTAGAATATTTACTTTTCTCGACCGTTGGTTTGGACTAGTATACAATCTTATCGCTCTTATGATATACTTCAGTGGAAAGCTAGAGTAAATTTTGCTATGCTGTATACCAACCATCGGAAATACACCAAAGGCGGTAATCCTAAATTTTTCCTATACTTTTAAGACAAGTGGATCGGCTGGGAATATTCAATTTCTAGGTTTTAAGGAAGATGATTGGGAGGGATTCCTTTAGAAGTTAACGATTAGTGCAACCATCACCCAAATAGTAAAATTAACTAAAGATGGGTAAGTTGAAGTTAAATAGGGTAGGAGGAGGGTGTTTTATGCCATTTTTAGGGGATAAATATGGATAGCTACTCCTGTATTGTTTACCCTTAGGATTTAAAAATTGTTAAAGTTACGATCTATTCTTATTGTTATTGGAGGATTCAATTTCTTTTTATGAAATAAAAAAATTGAAAATAAAATTTCTAGATACTATGAATAGAACAAGTAATAAAAGTATAATATTCCCTTTTTTTTCATTTTACCAATCTGATATTGAAGCTATCCCTGATAATATAAATAAGAATACATATTGAACGAATAATGCAATAATGGATATTAAGATGGATATAAAATAAAGTTTTTTATTTTTTTTAATGAAAAATTTTATAATAAAAACAATTATTAATAAAAATATCCATATTATGGTTATAAACAATAAATAGGGCATTAATCCTGTTAAAAATAATTTTTGTAAATAAAAAGTATCTATTATAAGAAAAAAAGTTAAGAAAAGTAATAAAATGCTAAAAATCAACTTAAATAAATATATTTTTTTCATGTAAATTAAAATTTTAATTTATTTTTAAATTTTTTCCATATTCTTTAATTTTTTTATAATACTCTTTCGATTTAACAGAAATTTTACTTTTAAATGTTATAACTTTAGGCTTGGGATCAGGATCCGTATAAGCGGTGATCCTATCTTTAGAATTTTTAATAACATGTATTAATCCCTTTATAAAAATTGAAGCAATTTCCTTAGATGTAGGATTAAAGAAATTACTTGCTTCAGGTAAATTTTTCGCATCTCTTAAAGTTAGAGATGGAGTAGCAAAATTTTCAAATTTATTAGCACATTTTTCAATTAATTTTTCCTTGAAATAATATATTGTATCTTTTTTTATTACTTCTCCTAACATAGCCATAAAATAATAGGTTCATTTATTCCATTTTTTTTTCAAAATAATTTTTAAGAGCTTCCTAAATGGACTTAAAGTATTTGGTAGGATCTGTAATTTTATTAGGATCATCTTCATCCATTCCAACAACATAAGTGGTTATATCTCCTTCTAAATGAACCATAGAACCGTAACTATATCCACTTTAGGGAAAATAGTTTTAGGTTTTTATCGTCGTTAAATCATTCTTTTTTCTCTTTTTTTCTTATTTTTCTGTATAAGAACGTAAGAAATAAAATTAATATAAAATCAATAACAAAAAGAAGAATTCCTTGTTGAAAAAATATAATCCCCATAGATTCTTCACCTATGTTACTCTCCTGATTAAAAAAAGAATTCCAATTATAAACAATTAGTATTGTTGCAATTACGCTAATTATAAATAAAAAAAATAATAAAATAATTAGTATAATTTTTTTAGAGTTTTTATTATTCATGTATAACCTCTTTTGAATCTATTGCTTTTTATTAAATTTTTCTGTTTTATTGGTTTAAAGTTTATATAATTTCATTAAAAAAAAAATACTAATAGAGATCCAATAGTTAAGTACGGATATGAAATTGACCATATACTTAAAAGTTCATCTAAAAAACTATAACTACTCCATGAAGAAACCCGATCTACAAAAATATTATAATTATTAAGTAAAACCAACAGTATAAAAACGATTACAAAGACCAATCTATGATACCATTTATTTATCTTTTTATGAAAAATAATTAATGGTAAAAAAAGGAAACTTACATAAAAAGAGGATAAAAGAATATCTCTTTCATAAGAGCATTTTAAACAGGAGGAGGATATCTCACTGGAATATGCATACATAGAAAGATATGTGGTAAAACACAATAAACCATATAGGTAAATAAATAATAATATATTTTTATAAAATTTCATCAATGGTAAAAAAAAATTAAATTAATAATAAATTTCTATTATCAAATATATTATCTTCTTTCGCTAATATTTATATTTTCTAAAATAAAGAATTTGAAGAATTAATAAATCAAATACTATAAATATACCCTTTATTAAAAAAAAACTATATATTTTTTAATTTTTGCGATATATTTACTGTTTATTCATTTTGATATTTTTTACTGTTAGAAACAAATGAAAAACTAATACTATCTCTGCGATTGCAACAACTACAAAAATCCCTATATAACTTTCATGGAATTATACTTACATATAAGAAAGATGTAGAATTTATTTATCATATCTTAAAAATAAATACCAATTTCCTTTTATATTTTTATAAACAGTAAAATTATTTTCACCAATTTTTCTACATTCTTCCCAAAGATCTCCTTCCACTACTTTTTCAGAATTATATTTGTCTTGAAAATCATCCATTTTCCCTTTCTTATAATAATATCCTTTTTCAATGCCCCAAGTAGAATTTCCTTTTTCAAAAGTTGTAATTTCTATATAATCATCTATTTTGTATACTCTTATAATATTTAAATTTTCCTTAACTTTTTTTACATAGTCTAAATTCTTAATTTTTAAACTATCTTTAAAATTTCTCACTAGAGGATAATTTTTAAAACCAGAGTCATTAAATATATATTCTTTAAAACTATTAAACTCATTTTCCCTCAATAAAAATGAATCAATCATTTCCTTATCTGAAGGTATTTGTGATTGTTTTTTACTATGACAAGATATTATTATACTTATAAATATAAATAGAATAAAAATTTTTCTTATCAAATACATAATTTTACTGATAAAGGTTTCTTTTTTTCTAATGTAATTTGAATTTCATCCAATAAATCTTTGGCCTGTATATTCTCAATATGTTTGTCAAATAAACGAAATCCTATTTTAATTGCCTGTTGATCTGAAGGATCGTCAAATCCTCCAAGAATATCTGAATCTCCAAAGTCTTCAATTCTATTTTTAAGATATTCTTTCCATGTTTTCCATTCATCTAGAGGTTTGTTATTATCTCCAATTTGTGCATATCCAGCTCCATTTATAAGAGTGAACTCTGAAAATCCAACGTACTTACCTACAAAACCATAATGTATATTTGACCAAACATCATAATTATATAATAAAGCTTTTGATGACTTTTTATCACAAGACCAATTTTTCTTATTTTGCATATCTAATAAAATGATTTTATGATCCCATATTGCACCTTTCTTTACCAGCGATTTCCATAAAACGCAAGCTTTTCTAAAATAATCATATTTTTTCTTTAGATTATAGGTGTTTGAATACTTATTATTAAACATTTTAATTAAATCACAATGTGATGATTTAATATTCGTATTCATCTCCTTTGCCATATATTCTGCTATAATATTTGCATCAATGTAATTACAACTATGTTTTTCTACATAAGTGCTTACGCTAACAGAAATAGTTGGTTGCTTAAAATAAGCATAAACTGTAAATTTTGAAACTATTGCTTTATTAGGAATTCTAAAACTAACTTCTTTTTTACCTATTACAGTAGGAAAATAAGTATCTATTTTATTATCGTCATATTGGTTTGCCCATCTTAAATTTTTAATTTCAGATCCTTTGGGAGCGCGATTAAACTGAATTACTTTATATTTATACCATTTTTCTTTTTCTAGTATAGTAACCTTTTTTCCATTTTCATCATATGGACCATCCAATTTCATTACGCGTAAAGGTAACGGTGGTGTATAATCACTCAAATATTGTACCCCTCCCTGCTTTCCAGTCATAATCACCTGGGTGGGAGAATTAAAGGTTAAATCTCCATGGGTGGCAGTAAGGGTTATTGATTTTTTAGCTTTTTTTATACTTTCTCCTCCAATAGTTCGTATGATATTTCCTTTATGCATAACCATAAATATTTATTAATGCAAACTGGTTTGATTTGCACTGTTAGATTTTACTAGGGTACCACTTTCTAAATGAATTACATCTTCCTTGCTTGTATAGGCACTTTTTTTAGAAGTTTCGCTAAAATTTAAGGCTGTGCTTTCACGTGTTTCTCCAGCACTTTCATAAATATTACCAGCGGCTAGATTATAATCTTCGGCTGCTAGGGTAGAAATATTTTCTCCGGCACTTATGCTTATGTTCTGGGAGGCAGAAAGGACTATGTTTTTAGCTTCCATAAAAATAGTTTCTGGAGCTACGCTTTTTATATTCCCTTTACCATCTAAAAATACACGATTACCACTAGGATCTTCCACTAAAATACTACCTTTTCCTTCCGCATCATTAAACACAATCCGGGTTCCACTCCGGGTTTCAATCACCTTAATATCATTTCCTTCTGTGTAATATCTTGCAATTTCTCCGCCATTGTAGGCTGTTCCTAGCACCACCGGTGCATCCGGGTTACCGCCTTGGAAAGCTACCAATACCGTTTCCCCAATTTCGGGAGTAAAATATGTACCTTTACCAGAACCTGCATGGGGCTGAATTACTTGTATCCAAGGGGTTTGGCTGTTTTTGGCTTTTTGCCAAGAAAACTGTACGCGTAGCCTGCCCATTTTCAGTGGGTCTTTATGATCCATAACCTTGGCATGTTGCAACTCTGCCTTTGGGTAGGCGGTTGGGTTGTAGTTTAGTGGAACTATCGCATCCTTAGGGACTCCTACAAAGTGGTGTTCGTACCCATGTCCGTCTATAAACTTATGGACAATTTCAATAACCTTATAACTCTCTGCCGGAACTCTACCGTTTTTAAAGATTTTATGCCCGGGCATCCAAACAAACATCTTGGCTACATCTCCTACGCGTAGGGAGGGATTATTGCCTCTGGCTTTCATACGAACCAGTCCTTGGTTTCTGCGTTGTTCTCTTTCGGCGGCCTCCACCATTCCATTTTTGCCTTTAGGCAAAAGGCTAGGGTACAAATGCTGTTGGGGAGATACTCGGTTGAACCAATCTTCGGAAACATTGTCGGCGTACTGTTCAAAGGGATTTACACTTTTTTGAACCGGATGACTCTTGGAATCTACTTGTATTTCTTCTCCGTGCTTAGGATCATAGGCAGTGTATGAAAATCCTTGTGTGCCCATTTCCATACCTAATTCAAAATCGTAGATGTCTTCGCCTTCCATCATTTCTATAATCTTGCTTCCCCAGGCGGAAAATACAAATTGTTCGCCGTTGTAATAAAAGTATTCGCCAAATTGTTTTGCCAATCGTTGGATAAATCCGTAGTCGCTTTCGTGGTACTGACTAAGGTAGGGTATGCTTCCTTTAAAATTGGGGTTTACTTTGAACTGCACCAAATTTTGGGGATATTTTGTGGCTATTCCTGCTAGTAATTGCTCAAAAGTTACTTCTTCAAAACTTTCACAGTGTGGGCCGTTTTCCATTAATACGGAGGGACAGGAACCTTTTAAGATAACATGGCGTACGCTTTCAACTACTTTGGTTTGTACTCTAGAAATGATTCCTGTAAACATTTGTTGTACTTTCCCGTATTGGTAAAACATAAAACTTATGCGCTTGCCCAAAACTAAGCGAGAATTTTCTAACAAGTAGGCTTCGTTCTCTTGAAATTCATCCGGATCGCATATCAATTCAAAGGAATGTGGGTGTCCAATGGACTGTTTGAGTTCTAGTTCTATATGTGTATCGTTGAAACATTCTTTGCCGTTGATTAACACTTTCACTGAAACCAGGGATGAATTTTCAAATAAATTGGATTTGCTGCCTCCATAGGTGGGGATCTTGTGGCTGATGTGGCGTAGTAAATCTGCTTCCTCTTCGGTTAGCATACGATTTCCGTCACCAAAGACCGGTTTTTTTGCCATAGTAATTGTTTTTTTAAATTAATAAAACATGGAATTAAAATAAAATAAATGTTTATTTATCGCAAATATAATTAAAATATGTAAATTTTAAAGAAAATAGGCATTTATTTTTCTTTAATGATTTAAACTATAATGTATAAGTTAGGGATTAAAATTCAAAATATAGTCTTCGTAAATTTTATAGATGAGAAGTTTTAGAAGAATATAGCTAATCAAAAATTAACTTTATATAACTATAAGTTTAATACTCAAAAAATTATATGATTTTTAGTTTTATTGGTTTTTATAAGCATATTATACTCGCAGTTGTAAAACTTAATTTACTCCAATGGGCGTATTTCTCTTATTGCATATTAATTAATCACGAATATGATTAGGATCTATATACAAATAAGGAAAGTAATAATACTACGAATGCTCCTTACCAATTAACGAGTATATTCAAAAAAAGCTTCTTCTAGATTGGTAAATTTACTTTGAAATTCTTCAATGGATTTGTCTTGAATTATTTTTCCATGATTAAGCAGAATTACCCTAGAACATAAAGCTTCCACTTCCTGCATGATATGGGTGGAAAGTATGACCGTTTTTTCCTTACCTAGTTCTTGAATAAGTTGTCTGATTTCAATAATTTGGTTAGGATCTAGCCCATTGGTAGGCTCATCCAAAATTAATATTTCAGGATTAAAAATTATGGCTTGTGCTAAGCCTACTCTTTGTTTGTAGCCTTTAGACAATTGGCTGATTTTCTTTCCCTTTTCGGGAGATAAACCTACCTTTTCAATAACGCCTTCAATTTCTTTAGGATCTATACGGTGTATATTTGCCACAAAGGTTAAGTACTCTTTTACATACATATCTGTATACAAAGGATTATTTTCGGGTAAGTAACCAATAAGGGATTTAATTTTAAAAGCTTCTTCTTGGTTGTCTAAGCCCTGAATCCAAATTTTTCCACCATCTATAGATAAGGAACCGGTGATGGCACGCATCATAGTAGTTTTTCCGGCTCCGTTGGGTCCTAGCAAACCTACAATTTCTCCTTTCTTAATGTCTAAATTAATATCCTCTAAAGCCCACTGATCTTTATATCTTTTCTTAAGATTTTGTATTTTTACAGACATTTTTAGTTAAAAGATAAAATTTAATATTTTTTGTAAAGATATTAATAAAACAAAAAAGAATAAATAAATATTTATGAAATCAGTATCGATACAGGGAATTAAAGGATCTTTTCACCATGAGGCTGTGGTAAAATTTTTTAAAGAAGAAGAGGTGGAAATTGTGGATAGTCCTAGCTTTAATACCTTGGTTAAAGATATAATACAAGGAACGGCCGATTATGGAATGATGGCTATTGAAAATTCTATTGCAGGGAGTATTCTTCCGAATTATACATTAATTACCAAAAATAATTTATACATCGTTGGGGAAGTTGTTATCCCCATTCATCATCATTTATTAGCATTAGAATCAGAAACTCTAGAAACGATCCGCGAAGTGCAAACGCACCCGATGGCTTTATTGCAGTGCCAAAATTTTTTAGAAAAACACGAAGATTGGAAGCAATTGGCCAAGGACGATACGGCTACTTGTGCTAAAAATATTTCTGAAAACCACTGGAAAGGGGTAGCAGGTATAGGTTCACAATTGGCGGCGGAAAGATATAACCTAAAAGTACTTGCCAAAAATATTCACGATGTTGCGGACAATTATACTCGGTTTTATTTGCTTTCCCAACGTAAGGAAGAAATCGAACATTTTAATAAGGCTTCGCTTTATTTTGCTACCAACCATAAAATGGGAAGTTTAGCCCAAGTGTTGAATCTTTTAGCTGAACATGAGATGAACATTACCAAAATACAATCGGTGCCTTTGCCGGAATCTGTCTTTCAATATTCCTTTCATGTAGATGTAGTTTCCGATAAAAAAGGATACGATCATTATTACAAAGCTTTGGAAGAGATAAAAAAGGTGACCGGTTTTCTTCACGTTTTAGGAGAGTATAAACAATTTAAAATTTAATTCCATGGGTGTAACAGAATTGGTGTTTATAGGTTTTGTTATTTTGGGAGGGATTCTTGGCTATTCCAAAGGATTGTTAAGACAAATTTCCACCCTAGCAGGATTATTTTTAGGCTACTTTGCTGCTGGCTTATTTTTATCTCCGGTTCATAAATATTTGGTAGAAAAAAAAATTTTATCATCAGATTTTTCAACAACTCTAACATTTATACTATTAATTCTAGTTATTTACCTGTCTGTGAAATTTTTATCCAAGGGGATTGAAAATATGTTAAAAGCGATAGGTTTAAACTTTACCAATAGAATTGCTGGTTTTCTTTTGGGAGGATTTAAGTTCTTGCTTATAGGTTTATTCGTGTCTTATTTGTTGATAATGGTTGGTATTATTTCAGAGAAAAATACTTCACAAAATTTTATGGATGGGGTGGGGCTTTTTCGTTCCATTCTATGGTCTTACCTAAAATAATCCCAACAGCCCCCAAGGAAAACAAATTCCAGTTCAGATATTTTTGTACCTTTGCGAACTTATTGAATTCATAACATATGTCAGATTTAGTACCCAAACTAGAAGCGATTAAGCAACGTTTTGACGAGGTTGCCGATTTAATCATTCAGCCCAATATAATCTCCGACCAAAAACGATACGCACAACTTAATAAAGAATACAAAGATTTAGGTAAGCTGGTAGATGTTTATAAAGAATATAAAACTCTTCTGAATACAATTTCAGATGCAGATGAAATTATTAAAGAAGGTGCAGATGCGGAAATGGTAGAGTTGGCGAAAGAAGAAAAAAATTCTGCCCTAGGGTTGATCCCTTCTATGGAGGAGAATATAAAATTTATGCTTATTCCTAAGGATCCGGAAGACGATAAAAATATAACGGTGGAATTGCGAGCCGGAACTGGTGGAGATGAATCTGCTATTTTTGTTGAAGATATCTTTCGTATGTATTCTATGTATTGGAGACAAAAGGGTTGGAATTTTGAAGTAGTAGATGCTACAGAAGGTAGTGTAAAAGGTTACAAGGAGATGATTGTCAATGTTAGTGGGGAAGGTGCTTTTGGTACCATGAAGTTTGAATCTGGTGTACACAGAGTGCAGAGGGTTCCGGAAACAGAATCCCAGGGTAGGGTACATACCTCTGCCATTACAGTGGCAGTATTGCCTGAAGCGGAAGAGGTCGATGTTGAAATCAATCCCGCTGATTTGGAATTTCAAACGGCTCGTTCCAGTGGTGCTGGAGGACAGAACGTAAACAAGGTTGAAACTAAAGTGCAGTTGTTTCATAAACCTACGGGTATAATGATTCAATGTCAGGTAGCACGTTCGCAACACGCCAATAGAGAAATGGCTTTGCAAATGCTCCGAAATAAATTGTATGATATTAAACTGCAAGAACACTTAGATAAAATATCTTCTCAGAGAAAGACTATGGTTTCGACCGGAGATCGATCGGCTAAAATTCGGACTTATAATTACCCGCAGGGACGGGTAACTGATCATAGAATTAATAAATCTATATATAATTTGGATAATTTC
Source organism: Apibacter muscae (assembly GCF_007845595.1). Lineage (NCBI taxonomy): Bacteria > Pseudomonadati > Bacteroidota > Flavobacteriia > Flavobacteriales > Weeksellaceae > Apibacter > Apibacter muscae. The sequence goes on along the minus strand of NZ_SELI01000026.1, from coordinate 94,231 downwards.
ATGAATGGGGATATTGAAGAAATGATTGACTCTTTAAAAATTGCAGAAAATGCAGAAAAATTAAAAGGAGAGGAGGAATAAGAAGTTTCATCTTCTATTTAATATATTCAAACAGAAGCAAATAAAAAAAGGCGAAATTTTATTTCGCCTTTTTTTATTTTAATTAGTTTACGAATATTCTTTATAAGTATAAAATAAAATCTTTATATTTATCCCAAAATATAATTTAATATCTATTAATATTTAGTTTTATGAAATAAAATTAAAATATTTTTAATTAGTAAGCTTATTTTATTTAATAACCTTTACGCGTGGATTTTAATAAGGTTAATCAAGAATTGAAAGTTAAAATAAGTTCGTAAAGTTTATTGCTGGGTTAATAATATAAAATTTTACCAATGAAGAAAGTAGCAATTATAGGTTCTGGGATCTCTGGATTATCGGCTTCTGCTTATGCGGCTAGACAAGGCTACGAGGTACATGTTTTTGAAAAACATTCGCAGCCCGGGGGTAGGGCAAGACAATTTAAAAGTAAGGAAGGCTATATTTTTGATATGGGACCTAGTTGGTATTGGATGCCTGACCTTATAGAAGATTTTTTTACGGATTTTAACTGTAAAACCTCTGATTTCTTCACTCTAATTTCATTGGACCCCCAATTTGAAATCATTTTTTCAGACCAAACTGTACAAGTGCCTAAAAGCATAAAGGAACTTGAGGACTTATTTGAAAGCCATGAACCGGGGGGAGCAGCTCAATTAAGAAAATTTATGAGAGAAGCAAAATTTAAATATGAGGTTGGGATGAAAGAGTTTGTTAATAAACCTTGCCTGTCGTGGTTGGAGTTTTTATCATTTAGAATCCTTAAAAGTACTTTAAAAATAAATTTACTTGAAAATTTTAGAAGTTATGTAAGTAAATTTTTTAAAGATAAAAAATTAAGAACCTTAATGGAATTTCCTGTAATTTTTTTGGGTGCATCGCCCGAAAAAATTCCTGCCCTGTATAGTTTAATGAATTATGGGGGGTATGCATTGGGAACCAAGTATCCCATAGGGGGATTTTACAAACTTATTTTAGCTATGAAAGAAATAGCTGAAAAGCAAGGGGTGAAGTTTCATTTTAATCATACCGTTGAAGCCATTCATGCCAAAGATGATCTTGTGAAATCACTAATTATTGATGGTAAAATTCATGAGTTTGATGCGGTTATAGCTTCCTCGGATTATCATCACACAGAAACATTATTAAATCCAAGATATAATAATTATACAGAAAATTTTTGGAAAAAAAAGACGTTTGCTCCTTCTTGTTTAATTTATTATTTAGGGATCAATGAAAAAATACCAAGATTACAACATCATACTCTCTTTTTTGAAAATGAATTGGACGAACACATAGATACTATTTACAATGAGAAAAGATGGCCAGAAAAACCTTTGTTTTATGTTTCCTGCCCTTCAAAAACAGATAGTCATGTAGCTCCAGAAGGGAAAGAAAATCTTTTTTTGTTGATGCCTTTAGCTATAGGATTAAAGGATAATGAAGCTGTAAGGGAAAAGTATTTAGAAATTATGTTGCAGAGAATTGAAAAATACACAGGCATTAGCCATTTACAAAATAAAATAGAGTTTAAAAAAAGTTATTGTGTAAGTGATTTTATTGCTGATTATCATGCTTACGGTGGCAATGCCTATGGATTGGCAAATACGCTTGAACAAACGGCTGTTTTAAAGCCTAAAATAAAAAATAAAATATTAAAAAATCTATTCTATGCTGGGCAATTAACAGTTCCGGGCCCTGGAGTTCCTCCCTGTATACTATCAGGAAAGATCGCCGCCCATGAATTATCAAAACTTAAATTTTAAAATTTATGAAACACCTGTTCGACGAACTTTCATTCTCTATTAGTAAACTAACTACTAGAAAGTATAGTACAAGTTTTTCCATGGGTATTTTAGCTCTAAAACCTTCTATACGTTCAGCGATCTATGCGATTTATGGATATGTAAGATTGGTAGATGAAATTGTGGATAGTTTTCATGATTTTAATAAGGAAAAAATGTTGCAGAATGTAAAAAGAGAAACTGAGGAAGCCTTGAATGAAAAAATTTCTCTTAATCCTATACTTAATTCTTTTCAACAAACCGTACATAAGTATGATATTGATAAAAATTTAATTGATGAATTTTTACAAAGCATGGAAATGGATTTAAAAAAAATAAATTATGATTCCAACCTTTATAAAACTTACATCCATGGATCTGCGGAAGTGGTAGGATTAATGTGTTTAAAAGTGTTTACCGAAGGAAATCAAAAAATTTATGAAGATTTAAAACCTTACGCCATGAAGCTAGGTTCTGCATTTCAAAAAATAAATTTTCTTAGGGATTTAAAAAAAGATTACCGAGAATTAGGGAGAACATATTTTCCGAATCTTAACGTAATGGCATTTAACAATAAAGTGAAAGTTTTAATTGAAAATGAAATTGAAAATGAATTTAAAGAAGCTTTAATTGGTATAAAAAAACTTCCTCATTCATCATTATTTGGGGTTTATTTATCTTATAAATATTATATTTCTCTATTTCAAAAAATTAAAAGTAAATCTTCCAATGAAATTTTAATTCAAAGAATAAGAGTGCCGAACACAGAGAAGGCATGGGTAGCATTTAAAAGTTATTTACGGCACAAAACAACCTTTTATTAAGATAATTTACTAATAGCAAAAGGATTACGTTTAAAGAAAGCTTTAATCATAGACACTAAAAAACTTTAAAAATAGATCATGAATTACCAACTTTATAGAGAACAACACCTAAATTGTAATATCAAAGAAGCATGGGAATTTTTTTCATCACCTAAAAATTTATCTTTAATTACTCCTAAAGATTTAGGGTTGACGGTTTTAACCAAGTTTGAAGATAATGAAATTTATGAAGGGATGATTATCAATTATAAAGTTTCACCATTGTTAAATATTCCTTTGAAATGGCAAACAAGAATTGCACAAGTGGACTATCAAAGAAGCTTTACTGACTTTCAAGAAAAAGGACCTTATAAGTATTGGAATCATTTTCATGAATTCATCCCTAAAAGCCAAGGGGTATTGATGAAAGATACTGTTGATTACGAACTACCATTAGGAGTTTTAGGAGTTTTTGCTCATAACATATTTATAAAAAATAAATTGAAAAGCATTTTTGAATATCGTTTTAATATTCTGGAAAAAATTTTTAATTCAAATTTAAACTAATATGAATTTTTTTGTTGTTCTTATAACCTTTCTTTCCATGGAAGGATTTACTTGGGTGGTACATAAATATATAATGCATGGTTTTTTGTGGGTATTACATAAAGATCATCACGACCATAGTAGTCCTGGGAATTTAGAAAAAAATGATTATTTCTTTGTCATATTTGCTCTTCCTACCATAGCACTTATGTACTTTGGAAGTCTGAATAATTTTAATATTCTTTTTTATATAGGATTAGGAATTATGTTGTATGGTTTGACGTATTTTTTTGTTCATGATATATTTATACATCAACGCATTAAAATTTTCAAGCACACTAAAAATCCCTATTTTCTAGCTCTTCGAAGGGCTCATAAACAGCATCATAAACATATAGGTAAGTATGAGGGTGAATGTTTTGGTTTTTTATTTGTACCAATAAAATATTTTAAGATGTATTCTAAATCTGACAATCAATGATTACCTATACTTACATAACTGTTTTATTTTTTACTGTAATAATATGTTTGATAGCCTCATTTAATCCTTTAATAAAATTTAATAAATATTTTGGAGTTTTTATCAAATCAGCCATATGCGCATCAATCCCCTTTATATTGTGGGATGTTTATTTTACTCATTTAGGTGTTTGGTGGTTTGATACCCGTTATACCCTGGGAATAACTATAGCCGGTTTACCTATAGAGGAATGGTTGTTTTTTATTTGTATACCTTTTTCCTGTATATTTACCTACTACTGCATTGATAAATTTTTTAATATACGATGGCTTAGAGGTTTTAATAATATGATTGTTTTTTTTAGTATTGTTACATGCTCTCTTATAGCTTTATTATATAGTCCAAAAATATATACCTTAATAACAACACTAGCAACGATTCTTACCCTTATTTTTTTACATTTTATAGCCCGTGCATATTGGATTTCTCAAGCATCATTTGTATTTACAATATTAATGCTTGGTTTTTTTCCTGTGAATGGAATTCTTACAGGATTTGGTTTGGATCACCCCATTGTGAATTATAATCCTAAAGATTATATGGGCGTAAGAATGGGTACAATTCCAATAGAAGATGCAATTTACGGTTATACACAGTTTTTATGGGTATTGTATTTTTTTAAAAAATTTTTAAGCAAAAAAAATCTAAAGATGCTGAAAATTGAAGCTAATGAGTAAATAAATTTTAAACTAAATAATCATAATAAAAATAAGATAAATAATGTATTTAGATGAGTGGAAATTTTTTAAATATAAATACCTGGTTAATAAATATTTAAATAATCTAAAAATTTATAGATATCAATTAAATTGGTTACGGAAATTTTATTTATAAATTTGTATAAAATAAAATTAACTCCTTGAATTTAAAATACATTAAATCCTTACTTTGTGTAGCTTTTGCATCTTCATGTTATGGAATGGTAGCAATTTTTGTAAGGTTGGCATACCAACAACATTATAACACTGCTGAAATAATCATTTCTCAAGCACTTATAGGTTTTTTAGGACTTTTTCTTGTTTATTTTATCTCTCAAAATAAATATAAGAACTATTCATATACAAAAAAGGATATTTTAAAGCTAATGATATGTGGCTGCTCATTTGCATTTACCAATACTTTTTTTTATCAAGCCGTACGTTTTGGAATACCCGTAGCCATTTGTACCGTGCTACTTATGCAAGCAGTATGGATGGGTTCAGTAGTAGATTTTATAGTGAATAAGAAAAAACCTTCGATTGTTGAAATTATAGCAATTTTAACCATATTGGTGGGTACCTTTTTAGCTACAAACATTTTAGAGCACAAGAAAGAACAACTAAATTTTTCAGGATTAACTTTTGGCTTTTTAGCTGCCGTATCCTATACCTTTTCCTTATTTTCTACCAATAAAATTAGCGTAAATGTACCTCCAACACTAAGGCCTGCTTGTTTATTATTTGGGGCGAGCCTTATGGTTAGTTTAATTTGGAGCCATGAATTGGTAAACGAACCGTTCCATCCATCCATTTTTTATAAGTGGGGTTTAATCATTGCCTTTTTCGGTACTATATTAGCTACTTCCTTATTTTCAAGTCATATGCCTGTGGTAGGTATTGGGGTAGGTAGCATAGTCGCCTCTTTAGAGCTACCGACTTCAGTTATTGCTGCTAAAATAATTTTATCAGAAAATATAAATTATATACAATGGATGGGCATACTATTAATTCTATTGTCGGTAGTTTTTTTAAATATTCCTTTGCTGAGATCCAATAAAACTAGTAATTGATTTAAAAAGAATAAATAATATTAGTATATCTATAAGGAAATAATATTTGTGAATATATCTATATTAATTTATTGTAAATAATTATAGATATAAAATATATTTTCGTTTAATGAAATATTTGTTATGTAATAGTATGATTTGTTGATGCGAATAACATTCATAGATCAATTATAAATCATATATTAAAACATTAACCCTTTTACCACAAACTTAAAAATCACTTACGGATATGTTTTCATAAATTATCTAACTTTGTAATATGAATTTTTTAGTATTTGATACCGAAACTACCGGTCTTCCTGCCAATGCTAGTGCGCCAGTTTCAGACTCTGACAATTGGCCGAGAATGGTGCAAATTGCTTGGCAGTTGCACGACGAAAATGGTAATTTAATTGAAAATTATGATTATATAATTAAACCGGAAGGTTATGATATACCTTTTAACGCACAAAAAATTCATGGCATTAGTACTGAAAAAGCGTTAGCTGAAGGGTATGATCTAAAAGAAATACTGGATAAATTTAACAAAGTATTAGAACAAAAACCAATTCTTGTAGGGCAAAATATAGCTTTTGATATTCCAATTGTAGGTGCTGAATTCTATAGAAAATCAATTGATAACCATATAGCCGATTTAGATTTAGTAGATACAGCCAAAGAGGGTACAAATTTTTGTGCTATTCCTGGAGGAATAGGAGGTGGGTTTAAATACCCCAAATTGTCTGAATTGTACGAAAAACTTTTTGGTTATAGTTTTGATGAAGCTCATAATGCAGCTGCAGACGTAAATGCAACTGCCCAAGCTTTTTGGGAGTTGGTTCGTTTAAATCAGATAGAACCTAAAAAATTAGGTTTTACACCAGAACAACTTGTAAACTTTATAAATAATCACCCAAATCCTTTTCAACCTTTTGATATTGTTGTACGGCAGCAGGTTAAGGATTTTAATGAGAAATTAAAAGAAAGTAGAAAAGATCATAAAAGGTCAATTGATGAGATTGATTATTCTCAATATTTTCATTTTCATAATCACTCCGTATTTTCAATATTAACTTCCACCAGTAAACACTCAGATCTAATTCAAAAAACTCTTGAATTTAACATGCCTGCGCTAGGTGTTACAGATACTGGAAATTTAATGGGAGCTTTTGCTTTTTTAAATGAAATAAAAAAAGTCAATGGGAAAATTAAAGATCAAAACGCTAAGATTAATGGAGGAGATATTCATAAACCTTTGCAAAGAGAAATTCTTCCCATCGTAGGATGTGAATTGTATATATCTGAAAATTATTTACAAAACAAATTCACTAAGGACAATCCAGATCGTAGATATACGCAGGTGCTACTAGCCAAAAATTATCAGGGATTTAAAAACCTGTCAAAGTTATCAACATTAGGATATCAATTAGGTTATTATGCCGGCTTTCCAAGAATTGGTAAAGATCTTATTGAAAAATATAAAGAAAATCTTATCGCTACCACCGGTGGACTATCTTCAGAAATACCTAGCTTAATACTGAATGTTGGAGAGAAGCAAGCAGAAGAAGCCTTTGTATATTGGCATCAATTGTTTGGAGAAGACTTTTACGTAGAGTTATTAAGACATCATTTAGCAGAAGAAGATCATTTAAATCAAGTACTTTTAAAATTCGCAGAAAAATATCAAGTAAAAGTATTAGCCCAAAATGATACGTATTATATTAATAAAGAAGAAGCTGAAACGCAAGATATACTTCTTTGTATAAAAGATGGTGAAAAACAATCCACGCCTAAAGGTAAGGGCTTTGGAAAAAGATATGGATTGCCTAATGAGGAGTATAATTTTAAATCTCAAGAGGAAATGGCTACGTTATTTGCTGATATCCCCGAAGCGGTTGAAAATTTTAAAGATTTTATAAAAAAATTTGAACCTTACCAATTAGCTAGAGAAGTTCTATTGCCTAAATTTGATATACCTGAGGAATTTAAAGATCCAAAAGACGATGAAGATGGCGGTAAAAGAGGAGAAAATGCCTATTTAGCACATTTAACTTGGGAAGGAGCTAAAAAAAGGTATGGAGAGAATATTCAAGAATCAACTAAGGAAAGGTTACGATTTGAATTAGAAATTATTGCCAAAACAGGATATCCCGGTTATTTCTTAATTGTTCAGGATTTTACTTCTCAAGCCCGAAAAATGGGAGTTGCTGTAGGACCTGGTAGGGGTTCAGCAGCCGGATCTGCAGTTGCCTATTGTATAGGAATTACAAATATAGATCCTGTAAAATACGATTTACTTTTTGAGCGTTTTTTAAATCCAGATCGAGTTTCTTTGCCAGATATTGATATTGACTTTGATGATAGGGGCAGGGAAAAAATTATTCAATGGGTAGTAGAAAAATACGGACAAAACCAAGTTGCACAAATTATTACTTATGGGACATTGGCCGGACGATCTGCAATACGAGATGCAGGTAGAGTATTGGAGCTACCATTGAGCGATACCGATCGTTTGTCTAAAAACTTACCGGCAACTTTAAATTTAACAAAACTCAAAAATAAATCAGAGGCAGATATACAGAAAGACTTTGGAAAAGAAGACGCTCAACCTGTTTTAGAATTGAAGCATAAATTTAAATCCAATGATCTTGAAGGAAAAGTTATACAAAATGCTTCTTTACTTGAAGGAAGTATAAGGAATACTGGGGTTCATGCTTGCGGTGTGATTATTACACCCGAAGATATAACCAACCTTATCCCGGTGGCTGTAGCCAAAGATTCCTCCCTATTGGTTTCACAATTTGATAATTCAGTGGTTGAAAGTGCGGGATTGCTTAAAATGGATTTTTTAGGCTTAAGAACTTTAACTATTATTGGGGATGCTGTAGAAATTATTAAAAAGAGAACGGGAAATAAAATAGATCCAGATGAATTTCCTTTAGATGATGAAAAAACTTATGAAATATTTAAAAATGGAAATACAGTAGGTATCTTCCAATATGAATCCCCTGGAATGCAAAAGCACTTAAAAGCACTTCAACCTGACAAGTTTGAAGATCTAATAGCCATGAATGCTTTATACCGACCAGGTCCTTTGCAATATATCCCGAACTTTATTAATCGTAAACATGGTAAAGAACCCATTACTTATGATTTACCGGATATGGAAGAGTATTTAGCTGATACTTATGGAATTACGGTATATCAAGAACAAGTGATGCTACTCTCTCAGAAACTTGCAGGTTTTACCAAGGGTGAAGCCGATGTTTTGAGAAAAGCAATGGGAAAAAAAATGATTGATGTCCTAAATAAAATGGAAGCTAAGTTTGTGGATGGAGCTAAGTCTAAAGGACACCCGGAAGAGGTTTTAAAAAAAATATGGGAAGATTGGAAGGCTTTTGCACAATATGCATTTAATAAATCGCATTCAACCTGTTATGCTTTTATTGCCTTTCAAACCGCCTATTTAAAAGCACATTTTCCCGCAGAGTTTATGGCCGCATTGCTAAGTAATAACTTAAATAATCTAAGTACACTAACATTTTTTATGGAAGAATGTAAAAACATGGGGTTGGAAGTACTAGGACCCGACGTAAATGAAAGTGATTATGAATTCACCGTAAATGAAAAAGGAGCCATACGTTTTGGTATGGGAGCAATCAAAGGGATTGGAGAAAATGCGGTTGAAGCTGTTGTTAATGAACGAAATACAAAAGGAAAATATAAAAATCTATTTGATTTTTTTGAAAGAGTAGATCTTAAAAATATAAATAAGAAAGTTCTTGAAAATTTTGTATTGGCAGGAGCATTTGATGATTTAGCAGATGGTAATAGAGCTCAATTTTTTACAGAAGAAAATGGCTCCATTACCTTAGAAAAACTAGTAAGGTATGGTATAGCTTATCAAGAAGATAAAAATTCTGCCCAAAATTCTTTATTTGGAGATTTAGGTGATGAAGGTTTAGAGATCATGAAGCCCAATATCCCTCAAACGGATGAGTGGACCACCATGTATAAACTTGGAAAAGAAAAAGAAGTAGTTGGAATATATATTTCAGCACATCCCATGGATAATTACAAATATGAATTAGATTTAGTAAAACCCATGGACATCGTTGAGATCAATGAAAACAAAGAAAAATATGTAGGTAAGGAACTGTTTATTGCTGGAATTATTTCTCGCTTTGAACATAAGGAAATTAATGATGGAAGAGACCGCATAGCTTATTTTGATGTTGAAGATAAAACAGGAACCCTCTCACTTAAGTTAAAGAAGAATTACTTGGACTTACAAAAGTATTTAATTAAAAATTTGTTTGTATTAGTTAAAATAACAGTAGGAATGATTAAAGATAATGGTTTTGTATACATAAATGTTTTAAACATTGAAGAATTAAGCGGAATCATAGATAAACATACCAAAAAATTAACCATAAAAATTAATTTGGAAGACTTAGATGAAAAGACTTTAATAGCTTTAAATAAAATTTGCGATGAAAATTCTGGAACTAAAGATATTCATTTTGAAATTTTAGATAAAAAAAATAATCTTTTCTTAGAATCTGCCTCAATGAATAAAAGAATAAACATATCTAAACAAGTACTAGATCAGTTAAAAGACGAATTATATTTAGATTTTAGATTAAATTAGCTAAAAAATTTTAATCTTCATAGAAATTATTTTGTAGAAAATAATATCTATGCATCTTAAATTGAATCTAAAACATTTAGTGAGTAATATAAAAATTCAATACTATAAATCTCCGGTTGGAAAACTTGTAATAGGTGCTTATAAGGAAAAAATTTGTTTGTGTGATTGGTTATATAGAAAAAAAAGAGAAGTAATTGATAGTAGAATAAAAAGTTATTTAGAAGCGGATTTTATCTTCAGTAAATCAGAGGTAATTGATCAAACAATTATTCAATTAAAAGAATATTTCAATAAAGAACGTAAGACATTCAACATTCCTATATTACTTTGCGGTAGTGAATTTCAAAAATTAGTTTGGACAGAGTTAATGAATGTTCCATATGGTAGAACAACAAGTTATTTAGAATTGTCCAAAAATATAAAAAATATAAATGCTATTCGTGCGGTAGCGAACGCAAATGGAGCTAATGGCATTTCAATACTAATTCCTTGTCATAGAATAATTGGTGTTAATGGTGGATTAACCGGTTATTCAGGTGGTTTAAAAGCTAAAAAAAAATTACTCGAATTAGAAGCCCCATTTATTCAAACCACTTTATTTTAAAATTATTTTACAAATTTAAAATCAACGTTGAGAAGTTCTATTTTTTAAATAACCATTGGTGCAAATGGCTAAAATCATAATTGCAGTAGCAATATAAAAAGTTAAACTCATTTTTTCAGCATCACTCCAAATCAAAAAGGCTATTAGTATTGCGTATACAGGCTCTAAATTTATGGATAGCATAATGGTGAATGGTGTAAGAAATTTCATTAATTTAATAGTATGAATCATTGGTAAACATGTTAATATACAACTTAATATGATTAGCCAGAATATGTCCATGAATTTAATATGGATGATTTGATCTAAATTATTTCCAAACCCAATAAATAAATTTAGAATTAAGAACCCACCAATCATTTCATAAAAAGTAAGAACAGTAGCGTTACTTTTTGAGTGAAGTTTACCATTGATGACAGAAAATAAGGCAGAAAGTAAAGCGCAACTTACTCCCATTAGAATACCCTTCCAATATTGAAATTCAGTTTTAAATATTAAGAAAATACATAGAATAATAATTATACTTATAAATATTTCTGAAATTTTAATTTTTCTCTTTAAAAAAATAGGTTCCAACAACGCAGCAAATAAGGTTCCGGTAGATAATGTAGAAGTAGCAATGGAAATGTTGGAAATTTTAATAGCTCCATAAAATAGTACCCAATGAATACCTATTACAAAACCACAGCCTATAAATTGTAAAATTAATTTTTTTTTAATAATAAAATTTTCTTTGACAATAAAGCGTAAATAAATATATAGAAATACGGTTGCAATTAAGGTTCTTCCCCAAACTAAGGGTATGGAAGATAAAGTGATTAATTTACCAATAACACCGGTAAATCCCCACATCAGAACAATAAATTGCAATTGGATATAAGCAGGAATTTTCATAAGATAAAATTAACAATCCGCAAATATATCATTTAAGAATTACTGTTAAAACCTATTTCTATTATAAAATGTATAGGATGAATTTAACTTTATCAAAAATTACATTTTTTCAAAATCAAATGTTTCTAATTCTCTAGGTAGCAAGGTGGAAGGAAAAATGGTTTCAGCCTCTTCTTTAAATACAGAAAAATCAGAATATCGATTGGAAAAATGTCCTAAAATTAAGTGTTTCACTTTTGCTTTCTTAGCAATTTTTGCTGCCTCAAGAGCAGTACTATGTTTAGTTTTACGTGCAAGATCTTCTAAATCGTTAAGAAATGTAGATTCATGATACAATACATCTACATCTTTAATTAAATCGATAATATCAGGTTTATATGAGGTATCCGAACAATAGGCATAGCTATAAGAATGTTTGGCTTCATAAGTGAGTTTTTCATTCGATATAGTAGTTTTGCCATCTTCGCTTACCCAATCTTTACCTAATTTTAAATTATGATAATCGCAAACCTCAATTTGTGGATATTGGTTTATACTTTCTATATTAAGTCTTTTAGGCTTGGCTTTTTCTTTAAATATAAAACCATTGGTATATACACGGTGATCCAAAGGAATGGTATGTACTGTCAATTTATTGTCTTCGTAGATCAATTGAGAATCTTTAGAGGATAGTTCAACAAAATTTAACTTAAAAATTTGGTAACTTTCAGTTAAACTCAATTGATTTTCAATAAACATTTTAATACCCTTAGGGCCATAAATATTTAAAATATTTTCTCTTCCTAATAATAAAAAGGTAGATATGAGACCTATAAGACCAAAAACATGATCTCCATGCAAATGAGATATAAAAATATGATTGATTTTAGAAAATTTAGCTTTTGCTCTTCTTAACTGTACCTGTGTACCTTCACCACAATCAATTAAAAATAAATTTTCTTGGATATCTAGCAATTGTGCACTAGGATGAGAATTAATGGTGGGTATTGCAGAATTAAAACCAAGGATTGTAAGTTTCATAAGATTTTTTATTAATAATTCTTTAATTGTTCTTAAAAATAATAAATATATAATTGACTACATACTAAAAAAAAAATTTTGATAGATATTTACATAAAACAATTAATTATTTTACTTATAATATACTATAAATCAATTGGATGAATATATACTGAGCAGAATTATTTAATTTTTTTAAATTTTTGTCAATTTTATATTCAGATAATTTATATATTGAAAAACCAAAAATTGAGAAATATGAAATTACTAAAAAGTCTATATGTACAAGTGATAATTGCTATTATTGTTGGTATTCTTATAGGACATTTTTATCCAAGTCATTCAGAAGTTATCAATGGCGTAAATGAAAATATACCTGGTTTTGCTGAAAAATTAAAACCTCTGGGCGATGGTTTTATTAAGCTTATTAAAATGATTGTTGGACCATTAATCTTTTGTACCATTGTTATCGGTATAGCAGGTATGGAAGATACTAAGAAAGTAGGTAAAGTAGGAGTTACTGCGATTGTTTATTTTGAAATTATGACAACAATTGCCTTAATCATCGGATTGTTATTCGTAAATATACTAAAACCTGGGAATGGAATGAATGTGGATCCTAAGGAATTAGATTCATCATCCGTATCTGGTTACATAGATAAGGCTAATCATGAGGATGGAAATGCTCTCGTAGATTTTATAATGGGAATGATTCCGGATAATGTAATTGCATCTCTTTCATCTAATAATTTACTTCAAGTATTGGTATTTGCTGTACTATTTGGTTTTGCAATGACTAAAATTGGTCCTAAAGCTTCTAAACCAGTATTAACTGTTTTACAATCCTTTCTTGATGGGCTATTTGCAATTATTAAAATGATAATGTATTTAGCTCCTATAGGTGCTTTTGGTGCCATGGCTTATACCATTGGTCGATATGGATTATCTTCTTTAAGCAATTTAGGTATGTTAATTCTATGTTTTTATTTAACATGTATAATATTTATTTTTGGAGTTATTGGAGCTGTACTTTATTACAATAAAATAAATGTTTTTAAATTCATTAAATATATAAAGGAAGAATTACTTATCGTTTTAGGAACTTCTTCTTCTGAATCAGCCTTACCAGGCATAATGAAAAAAATGGAAGATATTGGTTGTGCAAAATCAGTGGTTGGATTAGTTATTCCTACAGGTTATTCATTTAACTTAGATGGAACTTCAATTTATTTAACCATGGCAGCCGTATTTATTTCTCAGGCATTGAATTCGCATTTGACCATTGGTCAAGAAATTACATTGTTACTAGTTTTACTTTTAACATCTAAAGGGGCAGCAGGAGTTACTGGAAGTGGTTTTATAACTTTGGCAGCTACATTGCCAGTGGTAGGACATCTACCAGTTGAATCTGTAGCTTTAATTTTTGGAATTGACAAGTTTATGAGTGAGGCACGTGCATTAACAAATATTATTGGAAATGCAGCAGCAACTATAGTGGTAGCAAGGAGAGAAAATGAGTTTGATGCATCTATGGCAAAAGAAATCCTTATATCCAGTGAAGTTGCTAAAGCAAGTTAAAAATAGGTGAAAATTTATACTTTACTTAATAAAAAAGAGATAGTTATTGAATTATCTCTTTTTTATTATTTAAAATTTTTATAAAAAATATAGCTTTAAAAGCGTTTTTTATAGATAATAAAATCTTAAATGAATTAATATAAAGTCATTTATTAATAAATATGTAATCAATATAATTTTTTTAATAATTAAAAAACTATAAATTTGCATCGCAAAAGCCCATATGTCACTTAGTAAAAAAATTATTGAAGAGGCCATCACTTTTGACGATGTACTTCTTGTTCCTGCTTATTCAGAAATTTTACCTTCTCAAGTATCCTTAAAAACAAATTTAACACAAAAAATAGAGTTAAATATTCCTATTGTTTCTGCAGCCATGGATACAGTTACTGAATCTAGTTTAGCTATAACTCTAGCTAGGGAAGGAGGTTTAGGGTTTATACATAAAAATATGCCAATTGAACAACAAGCTTCAGAAGTAAATCGGGTAAAAAGATCAGAGAATGGAATGATTTCTAATCCTATAACACTCAGTAGAAAACATAGTTTAAAAGAAGCTTTAAGTTTAATGCAGGAGTATAGAATTTCAGGTTTACCTGTGATTGAAGAGGATGATACTCTTGTTGGCATTATTACCAATAGAGACATAAAATATCAATCGAATTTAGAGCAAAGGGTGGATGAGGTAATGACCAAAAATAATATTATTACTTCAACTAAAGATACTTCATTAGAGCAAGCAAAACAAATTCTTTTAGATAATAGAATTGAAAAGTTACCTATTACTGATAAAAATAACAAATTAATTGGATTAATAACTATCAAGGATATTGATAATTTGTTAGAATACCCAAATGCTTGTAAAGATTCTAATGGCAGATTAAGGGTAGGGGCAGGTGTAGGAGTTGGAGTGGACACACTGGATAGGGTTGATGCTCTAGTAAAAGCAGGTGTAGACATCATTGCTGTAGATTCTGCGCATGGACATTCCATAAATGTTATTAATAAAATTAAAGAAATTAAAAATTCATTCCCTGAATTGGATGTTATTGGAGGAAACATAGTTACGGCAGAAGCAGCCAAAGATTTAATTGATGCAGGTGCAAATGCACTCAAAGTGGGAGTAGGTCCAGGATCTATTTGTACGACAAGAGTAGTTGCAGGGGTAGGTGTTCCTCAGTTATCGGCGATAAATAACGTTTTTGAATATGCTTCACAACACAATATTCCGGTTATAGCAGATGGAGGTATTAAATTATCAGGGGATATAGTGAAAGCTATAGCTAGCGGAGCATCATGTGTTATGTTAGGTTCCTTATTTGCTGGAACGGAAGAAGCACCCGGGGATGAAATAATTTTTCAAGGAAGAAAGTTTAAAAGTTACCAAGGAATGGGTTCACTATCAGCAATGAAAAGAGGAAGTAAAGATCGATATTTCCAATCAGAGGCTAAAAAATTAGTTCCTGAGGGGATTGAAGGTAGAGTTCCTTATAAAGGTAAAATATCTGATGTTGTGTATCAATTGTGCGGAGGAATTCGTGCTGGTATGGGCTATTGTGGAACAAAAAATTTAGAAGAGTTGAAGCGAGATAGTAAAATGGTGAAAATTTCTTCAGCTGGATTAAAAGAAAGTCATCCTCATGATGTTATAATTACTCAAGAGGCACCCAATTATACAAATTAATACTAAATAAAAAGCTTCTTAATATTTTAAGAAGCTTTTTTTACAATTTAAATTATAGTCAATTTTACAAATTTATTTTTGAGATAACTATCTGTTTTATTTTACGATATGTTTGTTCTTTATCTAGGAAAGTATTATCTATTAAGTAGGCATTTTCAGCCATTTTTAAAGGAGACAATATTCTATGTTCGTCAATGTAATCCCTTTTAATTAAATTTTCTTTGACTTCCTCATAGGTAATAATGGAAGATTTATTTTTTAATTCTAAATATCTTCTTTGGGCTCTTATATCAATACTAGCAGTAATAAAAAATTTTAAATCAGCGTTTGGAAATACTACAGTACCAATATCTCTACCATCCATAACAATACTTTCGCTCTTTCCTAATTCTCTTTGTTTTTCAACTAGAAAACTTCTTACTTCAGGGATTTTTGCTATGGTTGAAACTGATTCTGATACTTTTAAATCTCTAATTTTGGGTTCAAAGTTTTCATCGTTTAAATAAATATCATTCGTATTAGTTATAGGATTATAGATAAATTTTAAGTGAATATTTTTAAGTGCAGCTATTACTTTTTTTTCATTTATTGAATGACCTTCATTAAAATTAATTAAACCATAAAGAGTTATTGCTCTATACATAGCTCCCGTATCTATATGTGTCCAACCCAGATCTTTGGCTAAAGATTTAGCATAAGTACTTTTTCCGGTGGAAGAATGCCCGTCAATAGCTATGGTATATATCATTTTTATAAATCATTTAATAACCCAAAAGATCCAATATTTCTTTATGGCTCTGTTCTTCTCTAAAAACTTTATAATTTAATTTACCATCTTTGTCTTTGTCAATCAGAATATGTTTAGGTCCTGGAACCAAACAATGATGTACTCCTCCAAAACCACTAATAGAATCTTGATAAGCACCGGTATTGAAAAATCCTATATACAAAGGCTTTTCTTCATTAAATATAGGTAGATAAATAGCGTTTACATGTTGCTCTGAATTATAATAATCATCGCTATCGCAAGTTAATCCGCCAAGAAAGACTCTCTCGTAGGAATCTTCCCACCGATTAATAGGTAGCATTACAAAACGACGGGATATTGCCCAAGAATCTGGTAAAGTCGTCATGAATGAACTATCAATCATATTCCACTTTTCTCTGTCATTCTGTCTTTTTTGACTTAATATTTTATATACTACACCACCACTCTCACCTACGGTAAAAGATCCAAATTCAGTATAAATGGTAGGTTCTTCAACCCCTTCTCCTTCACAGAATTTTTTAATTTGATAGGTGATTTCATTAATCATATAATAATAATCATAATCAAAAGACAATGAAGTTTTTACAGGAAATCCACCACCGATATTAAGGGAATCTACTTCTGGTGCAATTTTTTTTAATCTAGCATAAACACGTAAGCATTTATAAAGTTCATTCCAATAATAGGAAGTATCTTTAATTCCAGTATTGATAAAAAAATGAAGCATTTTCAATCTAGCAAAAGGATGATTTTGAATTCTTTGTGCATAGTAAGGGATTATATCTTTATATCCTATTCCTAAACGGGAGGTATAAAATTCAAACTTAGGTTCTTCTTCAGAAGCAATTCTTATTCCTACATTGAAATTACTATCAATACTGTCTGATAAACGTTCTAGCTCTTTAAAATTATCTAAAACAGGAATTATATTACTAAATCCACCGTTAATCATTTCTGCTATATTCTTAAGGTATTCCTCAGTTTTAAATCCGTTGCATATAACCTCAATATTTTTATCCACCGAACCTTTTTCGTATAGCTTTTTTATAATTTCAATATCATTAGAAAAAGAAGTTTCTAGACTTATATTATTTTTTAAAGCTTCTTCTACAACAAATGAAAAATGACTAGATTTAGTGCAATAACAATATTTATAATCTCCTTTATAATCATTTTCCTTAAAAGACTTTTTAAACCATTCTTTGGTTTGCAAAATATTTTCAGAAATCTTGGGTAAGTAATTAAATTTAAATGGAGTTCCAAATTTTTCAATGAGATCCATCAATGGAATATCGTGAAAAAGTAGATTTCCATCATTTACTTTAAATTCAGGTTGAGGAAAATCAAAAGTTTGTTGTATTAAATCGTAGTATTTTATTTTCATTTTATATTTACGAAAAATTTATTATACAAATATCTTTAAAATTTGTAATTCTAAAGTAATAAATGTAAAATATTATTTTTTGTAATATATTGAATTGCATTATTTATAAAATTATTAAAAAAATAAATTAGAGCATGTTAAAAATTTTCCAATATCGTACCATTGATAAGCCTATAACGGATTTTCTTCTAAGGGTTAAAGGGAGTAAATTTTATGGATTATTATTCTACATGGAGAATGAAAATGATTTAAATATTCTATTACAAAATACGAAAGCTCTATATCCACAAGCTACTCATTATTGTTATGCTTACCGAATCGGGGTTAAAGGGGAAAGATTTAGAGTTAATGACGATGGAGAACCCTCAGGAACCGCTGGTTTACCCATATATAATCAATTATTATCCGCAGATATAGTTAATGTTTTATTAATTGTTGTAAGGTATTACGGAGGAACTAAGTTAGGGGTAAGTGGTTTAATAAAAGCATATAAAGAATGTTCACTTCAAACAATTAGTCAATCTAATATTATTGAGAAAGAAATATATGAGTGTTATGAATTAATTTTTAATTACGATAAACAATCCTTAGTTATGAATTTTTTAAAAAAATTACAAATAGAACCAATTTCCTTTAACTTCTTAGAAAATTGTAGTGTTAAGATTGAAGTTCCCGTAAAAAAAAGAGATTCGTTTCTTGATAAGTTTAATCCATTATTTCTGCAAAAATTTGTTAGCTATAAATTATTAGCTTAGAATTTAATTATTAATAAAATTTTCTCTGCTTCATATAAATGAATAAAAAAATCAATATTATGCATATTTAGTTTTAATCTTAAATATTTATTTATAAAGTAATTTGTATTAACAATCATTTTTTATAAACAAATATTTTTTAAAGTTGTAATTTCATTATTTAATAGCAATAAATTTTTTTAAAAGCAACAGGAAATCATCTTTTTTTTTTTAAAATAAATTAGGACTTTTGCACGGTAAACGAAAGAAGATTATACATTCGTTTCTATAAAAAAAAATCAGTATAAAAATGTCAAAAACTTCGATTTCTGTTTGGGATTCTTGTCTTCAATATATCAGAGATAATATTTCTGAGAAATCTTATTTGACATGGTTTGAACCTGTAAAGGCAGTTAAATTACAAGAGAATGTATTAACCATACAAGTACCTAGTAAGTTTTACTATGAATATTTAGAAGAGAATTATATTAAAATTATAAAAAGTGCATTAACTAAAAATTTAGGTAAAGATGCTAAGCTTGTTTATTCCATTATGATGGAAAAAAAACAAATGACTGAGGAACCTTATACCGTTAATATTTCAAGTTCGCAAAAAGCTAAAATACAAGTTCAGGAAGTTGATGCTCCGCTCTTTGTTGAAAGAGGAGTTAAAAATCCATTTATAATCCCAGGATTACAAAAATTAAAAATAGATAGTCAACTAAATACAAATTATACATTTGATAATTTTATTGAAGGAGAATCTAACCGTCTTGCTCGTTCTGCTGGTAAGCAAATAGCTAAAAGACCTGGTGGTACTTCGTTTAATCCGTTTTTTATTTATAGTGGTGTTGGGTTAGGAAAAACTCATTTGGCACATGCAATTGGGCTAGAAGTTAAAAGGCTTCAATCAGGTAAGACCGTTTTGTATGTTTCCATGGAAAAGTTTTGTCAACAGTTCCAAGAAGCTACAAAATCTAACAATAGAAATGATTTTATTCATTTCTATCAAATGATAGATGTCTTAATTGTAGATGATATTCATTTTATTTCAGGTAAAAAAGGAACCCAAGAAGTTTTCTTTCATATTTTTAACCACTTACATCAAAGTGGCAAGCAAATTATTTTAACCTCTGATAAATCTCCAGTAGATATTCAGGATGTAGAGCAACGATTAATTTCCCGTTTTAAATGGGGATTATCTACAGAAATTCAGGTGCCTGATTATACTACAAGATTGGCGATTTTGAAACAAAAGATGGAATTTGATGGTATTGAACTTTCAGAAGAAGTACTTGAATACATTGCTCAGAATATTAAAACTAATATTAGAGAATTAGAAGGATCTCTTAATTCAATTATTGCGCAAGCCACCTTTAATAAGAAAGAGATTACTTTAGAACTTGTACAAAAAACTTTAGATAGCTTAATAACAAATTCTAAAAAAGATATAACCATTGATTTTATTCAAAAATTAGTTTGTGATTACTTTAAAGTTCCTATAGATTTATTACAATCTAAAACACGTAAGAGGGATATTGTACAGGCAAGACAGATTGCTATGTATTTTGCTAAAAAATATACCAATGCTTCCTTAACTTCCATTGGGAATCAAATTGGAAAGAGAGATCATGCTACCGTACTTCATGCATGTAAAACAGTAGATAATTTATTTGAAACAGATAGGATGTTTAAAACCTATGTGGATGATCTTAATAAAAAATTAGCTTCGAATATATGAAAATATTAATGGTTTGTTTAGGGAATATTTGTCGTTCACCTATGGCAGAAGGTATTTTAAGATCTAAACTGCCGGAAAATTTTATTGTTGATAGTGCTGGTATCGCAGATTATCATGTTAATGATAAACCAGACAAAAGAGCTATTGAAATCTGTAAGGAACATAATATTGATATATCTCATTTAAAAGGTAGACAATTTTTGCCTTCTGATTTTGATGATTTTGACTTGATTTATGTGATGGATCATGCTAATTTTGGAGATATAATCTTTAAAGCAAGGAAGGAAGCAGATAAAAAAAAGGTTAGAATGATACTTTCGGATGTTTACGAAAATCAAAAACAACAAAGCATTCCCGATCCTTACTATGGTGATGAAAATGATTTTAAAAAAGTTTTTCAACAATTAGATTTAGCTTGCACTTCAATTGCTGAAAAACTCTTAAGTGCTAATTAATTAATTAAAATTTCTATAAAATTAATTTGTATCAATGGATATTAATTTATCCATTGATTGCTTCAACATTTTCAACTTCGTTAGGAAGCATCTGCTTTAATAAGTTTTCAATTCCATTCTTTAGAGTTATGACCGATGATGGGCATCCGCTACAAGCTCCTTGTAATATCATTTTAGCCGTTTTAGTTGTCTCATCAAAAGATACCAAATCTATATTTCCACCATCTCCAGACACTGCTGGCAAAACATATTCATCAAGAATTTTTTTTATTTTTTCTTCAATTGGAGTATATTCTTTTCTATCTGAATTTTCAATGCTTTCTTTAACAATTAATTCATTTAAATAACTGATGTCTTTATTATCCTTCAAGTATTCAGAAATATTGGTACGTATTTCCATGGCTATTTCTTGCCAGTCAAAATCCTTATTTTTTGTTATTGAAATAAAATTATCACAAATAAAAATTTCTTTTACATAAGGAAAACTTAAAAGGTATAGCGCTAGCGGAACATCTTTTGCTTCATGAACATCTTTTATCTCAATAATTCCTTCTACTAAAATTCTGCTAGTAACAAACTTCATTACCTCTTGATTAGGAGTGGATTCTGCATAAACAGTTATTGGATTCTTTTGAGGCTTAATAATAATTGATGGATTTGCTAATAATTCATCAATAATAATTTCTTTAATTTCGTTTTTTACAAGTTCCCAATCTATACTTTCATTTTTTTGCAGAGCAATAAAATTTGCAGTTATTAAAATTTTAGTTATAAATGAAAATTTCAATAATTCTTGTGCTAAAGGTATATTTTTAGCTTCATCAAAATTTGAAATTTCAAAACTGCCTTCTACCAAAGTATGTGGGGCAACAAATTTTATGATATCTTTATTAGGTGTATTTTCTATTTTTAATTCCATGAAATATTTATTTTTAACAATCAAAAATACGTAACTTGTTCTTATGATTAAAGTAAAATGTAAGATTGTATAAAAATATGGCTATAATTAAGAAAATTTTAGATAAAACTCCACTATGGGGAAAGGATTGTTTTTTAGCAGAAAACTCAGTTTTAGTAGGGGATGTTATATTAGGTGATGAATGCTCTGTGTGGTTTGGAGCTGTTATAAGAGGTGATGTAAACTTTATTAAGATTGGTAATAGAGTAAATATTCAAGATCATGCTATTATTCATTGTACATATAATAAATATAGTACAACTATTGGGGATAATGTATCTTTAGGTCATAGAGCTATTGTACATGGTTGTACTATAAAAAGTCAAGTATTGGTTGGGATGGGTTCAATTGTAATGGATGATGTTTTAGTGGAAAGTAATTCTATCATTGCAGCTGGTGCAGTTGTAACTCAAGGCAAACACATTAAATCTGGAGAAATATGGGCTGGGGTTCCTGCCAAAAAAATTGGAGAAGTTTCAACGGAATTAAAAGATAATGAGATTAATAGAATTGCTGCTAATTACGTTGAATATAGTAGTTGGTATAAATAATATTATATATTTATTTCACCATTCCATTGAAGGATTAGTATAATTAAATTTATAGATATTAATGACATAAGTAAAAAAGGGAAAAATATTATTTCCCTTTTTATTTAATAATTTTATATTGCATTTACATGTATTGATTTTATAGCTCTTCCTGAGGGATCTAGATTATTTTGAAAGGATTTATCCCATTTTAAAGCTGTAGCAGAACTGCACGCTATGGATGGTATAGATGGAACTGTCTTAGCTGCTGCTTGAGAAGGAAAATGTTTTTCAAAAATTGTTCTAAACCAATATTCTTCCTTCGATTTTGGGGTATTGATTGGAAATT
The DNA here is from genome assembly GCF_007845595.1 of Apibacter muscae. Classification (NCBI taxonomy): domain Bacteria; kingdom Pseudomonadati; phylum Bacteroidota; class Flavobacteriia; order Flavobacteriales; family Weeksellaceae; genus Apibacter; species Apibacter muscae. The sequence continues at coordinate 71,399 of NZ_SELI01000026.1, read as the reverse complement.
GTTCTTTTGCAAACTTCATTTGATTGTCAGAAATTTTTTTATCAGCAGTTGCTTTTAAAGAATCAATCCATGAATAACCTACACCATCTGAAAATTGTTCTTTTTGTCTCCATAAAATTTCTTCAGGTAAATATTGTTCAAATGCTTTTCTTAAAATGTATTTTTCAATATTTCCATTTCCGCACATTTTATCCTTTGGATTTAAATTCATTGCAATATCAATAAATTCTTGATCTAAGAAAGGAACTCTTCCTTCTACTCCCCAAGCCATCAGCGATTTATTGGCTCTTAAGCAATCATAAAGGTGCAAATTCTCTAACTTTCTAACTGTTTCTTCATGAAATTCTTTGGCATTGGGTGCTTTATGAAAATACAAATATCCTCCAAACAATTCATCTGAACCTTCCCCAGAAAGCACCATTTTTATCCCTAAGGATTTTATATATCTTGCTAACAAGTACATAGGGGTAGATGCTCTAATAGTGGTTACATCATAAGTTTCAATATGATAAATTACATCTTCTAAAGCATCCATAGCTTCTTCTATTGTAAAATGAATTTCATGGTGATTGGTTCCAATATAATCAGCAACTTTTTTAGCTGCGATTAAATCAGGAGCTCCTTTTAGCCCTATGGCAAAAGAATGTAATTGATTTGTTCTAATACTTGAATATTTATCGTTCGATGTTTCATTAAAAATTCTTTTTGCTATTGCAGATATTATTGAAGAATCCAATCCTCCAGAAAGGAGAACACCATAGGGTACCTCAGACATTGTTTGCCTTATTACAGCATCTTCTAATCCTTTTTTTAATTTTTGAATGTCTGAAATATTATCTTTAACGTTGTTATATTTATCCCAATCCTTAAAATACCATTTTTTTATTATTGGTTCGGGACTATAGTAGTAGCAACCAGGCTCAAATTCTGTTATTTCATCGCAAATTCCTTCAAGTACTTTTAATTCACTTGCAATATAAAGTTGCTTATATTCATCATATCCTATATAAAGGGGTATAATACCTAAATGATCCCTACCAATTAAAAATGTATTTTTTTCTTTATCATATAAAGCAAAAGCATATATACCGGAGATGTAGTCAAATAATTTTAAACCCTTTTCTTTGTATAATGCTAAAATAACTTCACAATCAGAATTTGTTTGAAAAGAATAATTATCTTTTAAATCATATTTTAATTCTTTGTAATTATATATTTCACCATTAGCAATTAGAATTAAATTTTTTTTCTCATCGTATAAAGGTTGGTGACCGGATGATACATCCACGATGGATAATCTTTCATGTACCATTATGGCGTTATCATTAAAATAAATTCCTGATGAATCTGGACCTCTATGACGTAATTTTTTAGACATATTAATTGCTTTATATCTAAGCAATTGTTTATCCTCAATTATATTAAAAATACCTACTAATCCACACATAATTTAATTTTTAAATTTACTTCAAAATTATATTTATGTGTTATTTTATAAAATAAAAAAAGTATTTTTAATTAAATATATTAACTAAATTTAAAAATATAGTTAATGTTATAAATCTATATTAGATTTGAATTTAGATTTTGTTTAAAATTTTAAGTTAGTTAATTGTAAATTTAATTGAATTGTTTGCTAAGTATATATGATTCACTCCAACATGCTTGAAAATTAAATCCACCAGTAATTGCATCAATATTTAAAACTTCCCCTGTGAAAAATAAATTAGGTATAAGTTTTGATTGCATATTATTAAAATCTATTTCTTTTAAATCAACTCCTCCACATGTTACAAATTCATTTTTGAAAGTACTTTTGCCTATTATATCTAGTTTGGAATTTGTTAAAGATTCAGCAATTCTATTTATTTCTTTTTTAGATATTTCAAACAGAGGTTTTTTTATAATGTTTAAATGATTAAGAAGGTTCAACCAAAATCTTTGAGGAAGGTTATAAATTTTTATATTATAAATATCCATTTTTGGATGAGCATTTTTATAATTTGTAAGTAATTCCCTTGCATCATCAAAGTTTTCTGTAATCCAATTGATTCTTAATTGAAATTTATAATCTAAATCTGCAAGATATCTAGCCGCCCAAGAGGATAATTTTAGTATAGCAGGGCCACTTAATCCCCAATGAGTTATTAATAACGGACCACTTTCTTTAAAAGGTGTATTTAGTATATTAAGATCTGTTTCCGCTAATGAAATGCCTTGAAGATTTTCAATCAGTGGATGATTACAATTAAACGTAAATAAACTAGGGACTGGTGGAATTATTTTATGACCAAGTTTTTCAATAGTATTCCAAATTTTTTTAGAACTACCTGTAGCTATAACAACTGCATCTGCATAGTAGATGTCTTTGTTTGTCAAGATTTCAAATTTATTATTTGTATAATTAATTTCTAAAACTGTTGTTTCATAGTGGATTACGACATTATTTTTTTTAGTTTCAGATAAAAGTGCATCAATAATTGTTTGTGAAGAATTAGTTTCAGGAAAAACTCTTGAATCATTTTCAATTTTTAAATGAATGCCTCGTTTTTCAAACCATTGAAAGGTATCTAAAGGCTGAAATTTTGAAAATAAACTTAAAAGTTCTTTATTTCCTCTAGGGTAATTTTTAATTAAATCTTTAGGTTTGTAGCAGGCATTTGTAATATTACATCTACCGCCTCCAGAAATCTTTAATTTTTGTAATGGATTTTTGCTCTGTTCTAATAAGCTGATATTCCAATTACTAGTTTTAATATTTGAAGATAAAAAAAAGCCTGAAGCTCCACCTCCAATTATAATTAGATGTTTCAATGTAATATAATTTATTTATACAAAAAAGGTTAGAAATACTCTAACCATTATCTTAATTTTTTTTAATTATGCGTTTAATTCTTGACAGCAAAGAATTATCATAATTTTCATCTTCTTCAAAATAACCATAACCATAACCATAACCATAACCGTATCCATACCCGTATCCATACCCATAACCACCTGGATTTACATAATCATTGAATATTATTCCTATATGGTCAATTTCTTCATTGTTATACTTTTCATTTATACTTTTTAACAATTGCTTATAGGTATAATTGCATCTGGTAACATATAATCTAGCATCCGAGAATTTCATTAAATCATAGGCATCAATTACTAGTCCTACTGGTGGAGAGTCAATAATTATATAATCATACCTTTCTCTAAGTGTTTGAATTAATTGTTCATTTTCATCACTAATTAGAAGTTCTCCTGGGTTAGGAGGAATTGGACCAGCAGAAATTATATCTAAATTATCATATTCAGTTTTCTTAATTATTTCATCCAATGTATTATTTCCGGCTAAATATCCGGATAAACCAATTTTGTTACTAATTTTAAAATCATCGAAGATTCTTGGTTTCCTTAAATCCATACCGACTAAAACTGTTTTTTTACCACTTAAAGCTAATACGGATGCAATGTTTATAGATATAAAAGTTTTTCCTTCACCACCAATGGACGAGGTAATTAAAAATACTTTACCTCCTTGTATTGATTTTTCGTTAAAAAGAAATCTCATATTAAACCGAATGGCTCTAAAACTTTCTGCAATGCTGGACTTAGGACGTTGAAAAACAGCAAGATTATTTTCAGTGTTTTTAGAACCTATTGCTCCAATAATAGGTATTTTGGTAGCAGATTTTAAATCTGAAATTAATTTTAATTTATTATCCAATAATTCAATTAGTACAAGAATAATAAAAGGTATTATTAATGAGCCTCCTATATAAGTTAATTTATTTTTTTTAATATCTGGAGTAATTGGACCTTGACCAATATTTTTTGCTTTATCTAATACTGTAATATCCGAAATAGTTGTAGCTTTTCGCATTTCAACTTCAGAAAGCTTATCTAAAAGTGTATTATAAATACTATTATTTAATAAATAACCTCTTTGAGCGTTAATAAACAATTGTTCTTTTTCAGGTAAGGCATCAATATCAAGTTCTAAATTTTTAATTTGCTCATTGATACTAATTAATTTATTATTTAGCTCTTTGGAGGAGCTATTTAAACTTGAAATTGCTTTATTTTTAGCATTGTTAATTTGATAATTTAACTCTTTTATGGGTTCCGAATTTTCTCTGTAGAGCAATAATTTTTCTTTTCTTTCTTTTTCTAAAGATTCAATGGTTTGAATGGCTGAATTGAAAGTGGAATTTTCAATTCCCATAAACTCACCATCAATCAATTCATTACTATTGTAGACTGATCCTCTCAATCTGCTAAAAACTAATTGCTTGGATTTGAGTTCTTCTTTTTGTTGATCTAATCCTTGTATTTTTGAAAGTAAAATATCAGTACTAACATCATTCTTTGAAAAAACTTTATTTTCAAGTTGTACTTTTTTAAAAGAAGCTGATGCACTATCTAATTTAGTCTTGGTTATTTTAATCTGATCTTTAATAAACTTAATCGTATTTAAATTAACTTGATTTTTATCTTCAATTCTTCTCTTAATTAATTCATCAATGGATTTATTTAAAAAATTTATAGTTCCGTGTAGACTCAAACCTGTTTTAGTAATAATCATAATAGAAGGTAAGTCTTGATCAAAATTTATATTTATAGAAGATTGTATTTTTGATACAGCTGAATTAATATCTGATAAATAAAAATAATAGTCGAGATTAATTGGATTCATACCAAATTTATCTTGATAATCATCGTTTTTTACAAATTTAAATTTTAAATTATTGGTTTTTATCCAAGTATTTAAAGGAGCAATTAACTCATTTTTATATTGATCTTTCCTATGAATATACTTCTCTGAATTAAAATAATAACAACTCTCATTCAATTCTTCAGGAAATATTAATTTAAATTTTTGATTGGGTAGCAATTGAACATTAACATTTGTGTTTAAAGCTTGTGCATAGCTTGTATCTATAACTATTTTGTAAGGTAAATCAACATAATCTATTTCTGTAGTTTTTATTTTTCCTTTACGATAATAATTGATATATAAATTTAACGACTTAACTAAATTTTCATTGTGAGTTCTTGAAGTAAGTAATTTTTTATAAAATATACCTTGAGTAGCTCCTCCGCCACCTCCCCAAATAAAGTTAATGGATTGACTAGGGGCTAAAACACTTGATGTACCCGTTGAAATACTAACTGTTGCTGAAGTTTGGTAAAATCTGTCTGAAAATCTATTTACTAAAAAAGCAATAACCCATCCTATGATAAAAGCAATAACAAACCAGTACCAATTTTTTATTAATCTTCTAATAAATCTTTCAATACTAAAAAAATTATTATCTAATATATCAGAATTTTTTTTCTGATTTAGTTTATTTTGTGAAACATTTTGACTGTCTTTAGTGGAATCCATACAATAAATAAATTATAATGTTTTGAAGAATAAATAAGTTGTTATAGCTTGTATTCCCACAGATAAAAATTGAGTAACATCTCCAATAGTTGTTCCACCTCCTAAACCAGATATTTTTTCCTTAAGAGGATCTATTATGATTTGATCTCCAGACTGTAAGTAAAAATAGGGGGAATTCATTATATCTTCTCGTGTAACGTCTAATACAATATTTTTTTTCCCCTCTGGATATTCTCTAATAATTCTTATGTGTCTTCTATCAGCAAATCTTGTTAAATCTCCAGATTTAGCAATAGCTTGTAATAAATCAACTCGATTAGACTGTTCTAATTTTTCACCAGGCGCACCAATTTCACCGATCATATAGTAACGAATAGCACCTAAATTCATACGAACTTCCGCTTTCCCTTCGTTATAAAGGACTTCATTTAACTTGTTTTGAACTAATTCAGTTACTTCTCTTAATGTTAAACCGTATACATAAAATTCTCCTAAACCATAAATAGATATATAGCCATTAGGGTCAACAATTAATCCAGTCATTCTAAGTGAGTTATCATTTCCTGTAATACCCCCTTTAAACCGTGTTGTATTTTCTGAGGCTAGAAATTTAGCAGCATTCTGATCTGTTGTTATTAAAGTCATTGCTAAAATATCATCCTTTTTTATTCTATAATTTTCATATACAACGGGGATTAAGCCGTACTCATTCAATTGCAAATCTTCACTTGGTTGTAAATATTTTAAGTCTTTTATGCCTATACAGGAATTAAAAAATAATAAAATAAATAGTGTGACTGATATATGGCTAATTTTCATGATAGATTATTGATTTACAAAAGTAATTTATTTTTTTAAAATACCGTATAAGTTAATTAATTCGGCATTTATTTCATTTTTAGAATTAAGTTCAAGTTCAAGTTTTAATTTGCTGAATGAATTATTACAATTTTCTATTAATTCATAAGGATAGTATAGTTCTTCTTCCAATTTTTCATGGTCTTTTGTATTTGAAGTTATATATATATTTTTTGTAAGATATTCTAAATCTAATTTCTTAAGTAATTCTAACAAAAGAATTAATATTTTATGTGATTCCTGCATATTTAATAAATATATACCTGAGGGGTTAGATGGATTAGATATTTCCATTAGACCTCTTGCGGCTTGAAATTTTGAAATAAAATATCTTTTCATATTTGAATCAGTTATGGTTAGATTTTTATTATTTTCAATTTGATATTTAAATATTGGAAATACAGATCCACTACTGTTAAACACATTACCAAAACGAATTATCTTAATAAACGAATTGTTTGTATAAATTATTTTATCTAATAATTTTAATTCAGCAATTCTTTTAGTAATACCCATTTTATTAATAGGGTTCACAGCCTTGTCTGTAGATATATAAATAAATTGATCAATATTATTAATTAATGAAATATTTAAAAGATTAATCGTACCATCAATATTATTAGTAATAGCTTCAGTCATGTTATCTTCTAATATATTGATGTGCTTATATGCGGCAGTATGATAAACAATATTTATGGTGAATTTTTTAAATATTTCATCTATAAATGATGTATTTCTAATATCACCTAGTAAAAACTTTATCTTATTAAGATTTATATTTTGTTTTAAATCTAAATGAAGATTAAAAATAGCATATTCTGAATGATCAACTAATATTATTTTTTTTACATTTTGTAGTAATAGATATTTAATTAGAGAAGATCCTATTGTCCCACCTCCAGTTACTAAAATAATTTTGTTTTCAAAAAAAGAATAATTTAGTATTGAATAATCAATTTTTTTTTTGAATAATTCGTCAAAAAAAACAGTTTTACTATTAATTATTATTGAATCCTCTTTTTTAAAATCAAACATTTCTATAATTTTTTTATAATATTAATAATCTTTTCTAAATTATCTAAAGTAAGATTATCACCGGATGGTAGACTTAAACCATTTTCAAATAAGAAATTATCCAAAATTTTATTTCCAAAATATAGAGAATTTGCAAAAGCTTTTTGATTATGTAATGGATTCCATAAATATCTTGTTTCAATATTATTAAAAGCTAAAGAGTTTTTAATTTTATGATTTATATTTGTTGGAAATATAAATGAACTTAACCACCGATTTGAAAAACTTTTATAAGATTCATATTGATGTTGGATATCAAATTTTTCTTTTAAGAATTTAAAGTAATGCTTATAAATCTCTCTTCTTTTATTAACTTTTAAATTTAACTTCTCAATTTGTGAATCTCCAATGGCAGCTAATACATTACTTAAAGCGTAGTTATAACCTAATTCATTATGCAAATAATAATCGGTATTTTCCTTTGATTGATTGGATAATTTTTTTGCGTATTCAAGAGATTCAATATCTGAAAGTATTATAGCACCTCCAGTAGAGCAAGTTATAATTTTATTACCATTAAAAGATAAAATCCCTATTTTCCCCAATGCGCCTAAAGGTTGATCATTATATTTAGAACCAAATGCCTCTGCGCTATCTTCTATTAATACAATTTTATTAAGATTACAAATTTTAATTATTTCATCTAGCTGTGCAGGCATACCATAGATATGGGCTAATATTAAAGCTTTAGGTTTTATTTTTTTTTTATTTAATTGCTCAATAGCTAAGTTTAAGTAATCGGGAGATAAATTCCAAGTCTGTTCTTCACTTCCAATAAATATAGGTATGGCTTTTTCATATAAAATTGGAAATGCAGAAGCAGCAAATGTAAAATTTGAACATAATACGTAATCATCTTTTTGGATATTAACAATTTTTAATGCTAAATGTAAAGATGACGTTCCGCTATTGGTTAATAATATTTTTTTGTTGAAGTATGAATTAAGTTTATTAGTAAAGTCATCAATAAAAGATCCCACTGGAGATATCCATCCACTATCAAGTGCTTTTTTTATATTATTATATACTTTGTAGTCTATGTTTGGCGGAGATAAATAAATTTTTTCATCCATAATTTTTAGAATCTTTCTTTAAAATAAGGGGCAGAAATGAAAATACAAATCCTAAAAAGAGAATAATAACTAACAAAATATTAACGTTCAAATGGCGTAAAAAGTAAGCGACAATTATAATGAATGCATTTTCAATTACTAAAATCATTGATACCTGTTTATGTGTTAAACCCAGTTTAAGGTATCTATGATGCATATGGTTTTTATCAGCTTTAAAAGGAGGGGTTCGATTGTATAATCGAATTAAAAAAACGCAAAGAGTATCAATAATGGGAATTATTAAAATTGCCATCGCAATTGCTGGTGCAGATTGAAGATTATACATAGGACCACCTTCAGCATTTTTTAACAAAAATAAATTTAAAAATTTTACAGCCATAAATGAAAGTAAAAAACCCACAATCATAGAACCTGTGTCTCCCATAAAAATTTTATATTTAACTGAAAAATTAAATTTTAAGAATGCTAGAAGACTGCCTATGATAGTTAAGGCTAACACTATCATTGCGTAGTTAATATTAGTACTTAACCTCCAAAAGGTAAATATAAATGCGCAACAGGCCAATATGGCTATACCAGAGGCTAAACCATCTATGCCGTCGATTAAATTAAATGCATTAATAAGGAAAATAAATACAAATACGGTGAAAATAATACTTAACCAATAAGGAATTAAATTAATTCCCATTATTCCAAAAAAATGGCCAATACGAACATTTGAGCCTACACTAATCATAATAGCGGTTATAATTTGTGTATAAAACTTCTTATTTGGAGCAACAACCAATATATCATCCATTAATCCGATAAAAAATAATATTATAATAGCTGCAAATAAAAATATGTAACTAGTAAATAGTTCATATGCACATATGGAAGACATTACAACTATAGAATAAAAGATTGCAATTCCACCTAAATTAGGTGTCTTCCTTATGTGAGAACTTCTTTGGCCTGGAGTAGCCATTAAGTTTTTTTTATACGAAACTCTAATTATTTTGGGAACTGAAATATAGGTTAACAAAAACGTACCCAAAAAACCTATTACACATCTTAAGAAAAAACTATTTATACCAAATAAATATTTAATATGTCTAATATCGAATTCTTCCATTTTATATTATTCTGAATATTGCATCAGAATTATGCAAATTTATAAATTTAAATAATATTTAATAACTATTAATTAATCTTAATAATTTTAATTCATAATTATCCCATGTGTATTTTTCTTTAATTAATTTTCTTGCATTCAGACCAATTCGAGAATATTTTTCCCGATTTAATAATATATCGTCAATTAATATTGACATTTTAACAGGGTCATCTTCAACTAAATAATGTTCATTAGGAATACCAAAAGTGATAGGTCTTGCTACTTTATGGGTTAGTATATTTATTTGTCCTAATGCCATAGACTCTAGCACTTTATTTTGAATTCCTCCACCGATCTGCATGGGAGATACCACAAGAGTACATGATGTTAATATATCATAAGGATTATCAATATAACCAGTAACGGAAATATTTTTATACTTATTACTATACTTAGTTATTTCTTTGGAGGGATAAGCGCCTAAAATAATAAATTCGTAATCACTTTTGACTAGATGATGAACATTTCTTATGTACCACAGTACAGCTTCAATATTTGGTTGGTAGTCCATTTTGCCAAAAAAAACGACTTTTTTAGAAATTGTATTTTTTTTTAAACTATATCTAAATAATTCGGGATTAACTCCATTTGGAATCCAAGTTGTTTTTCCATATTTAGTATAAAATTCTGATTCATATTTATTTACAAAAAAAGTATTATTAAATTCAAGTATGTTTTTTTTTTCGTATTCTAAAACCTTTTTTCCTTCAATTTTATATATATATTTCCAGAAGATTGATGTGGATTTCTTTTGAGCTTCTAAATAATGAAGCCCGATAGAATCAACAATATCAAGAAATTTAATTTTTTTTGAATCTTGAACATATTTACTAGTTCGAATAAGATTATTAATTATAAAATCACAATTTTCAATCTCTAGATTTATTTTATCTTTAATAGATTTAAAATAATAATATGAAACTTGTATAGGGTCTTTTTTTAAAATTCCTCTAATTGAATTTAAAAGAAATCTATATTTAGGAAATCTATAAACAAAATATTTAGTAGTGTTTTTTTTTAAAAAATTTTCTGAGACTTCATTATAGGATTCATCCGTTATTAAAACGATAGTTAAATTAAAATTTTTGGATAAAATCTCAACCAGATTCTTACTTTTAACTTTATCACCTCCAACGGGTGGATATGGATATCGGGTTAAAAATAATAAGCAATTTTTCATTTAATTTAGATTATCTGTATTATAATTAGAAATAATAAATTGAATTAAAATTAATGGTGTAAATAAATGTATCTCCCATAAAAATTCAGTACATGCAAGATATATTATATATGGTATGGCTAAAATTATAAAATTTAATAAATTTATTTTTTGAATTTTATTTTTACATGTAACGTAACTAAGATATGAAAGTATTATGTATAATAAAAACCCAATTATGTTTTTAATACTTATAAAATTTGAAATCAAATGATTAAATGTATTATTGTAGATTCCCGAAATGTTGACTCTTATAAATATTATCGTTAATAAAAAGCTTAAAAGTGGCAACCAGATATGTTTAAATATTTTTAAAAATTCAACCATATTTAAAATAAACTTCAAATTTTTATTTAATAAAATTGAAATATAAAAAGGAATGATTAAAAAAATTGATTCTGTATTACAGGTTGCAATAATTACGGTTAAACAAAGTAAAAAAATATTTTTTGCTGAATAATTATATTTAATATTAAAAATTAATTTTATAGATAAGAGCAATAATAGTATCCCAATATTATTATATATTGTAATAAAATATTGAGAAATTGCTATTATTGATATTAAATATAAATACAAAAAAAGTGAGTTTTTAAAACTATTTTTTAAATTATTATTAATGATTCTAAATAAAACTGTGCATGTTAATATATAAAAAAAAGTATTGAATATTACTATGGCTAAATAAAAATTAGTTCCAATAGTATTCATAGGAGCAAATAATGGATACTTTTTAAGCGATTGTAGTAACGGTAATGTAATTTTTAAAAAAAATATAAATATATCTCTAGATAAAAAACGATAAATGTTATTACCTTCAAAAAATAATGATGGAGGATTATAAGTTCTTGAATTTAATGGGCTATTTAGAGGATCAAAACCTAAATAAATAATGCTATAAAGAATAGTAGGTAATAATATGCAATAAATAAAAAAATTAAATTTATTATTTTGATTATCCATTTTAAACTAATTTAATATTATTTTTTTTATATACAGCAAGTATAAATTGCCCTAATAATAAAGGCATATATAATCTAATTTCAAATAAGATTCCCGCAACTAATAAAGTTATTATATATGGTAAAGAAAAAAATATAAACTTTTTTATATTTTCTTTTTGAGATTTAAAAGTAGAAAGTTTAAAAGATATTATAGTCATTAAAATATAAAATATAATACCTATAACATTTTTTATTTCTTTAAAATTATTAAAGAAATAAAAACCTTCAATAAATGAGGTTTTATTAGTGTTTATAAAAACTCTTAATCCGATGTAAGTTATAATAAAACTTAAAATAGGTATAAATAAATATTTCAAGTATTTTATTATAGTACTGCAATTAAATAATTTTTTTAAATTTTTATTAAAAACAACTGAAGCGTAAAATGAAATTATTAATGCTGAAGATTCTCTATTTAAAGTTGATATAGTTATTATCATCGATAACATAATTAATTTTAAATAATCAAACTTTAAATCTAAACTTAAGATATATTTAATAGATAATAAAAATAAAAAGTTTGATAAATTATCAAATGGGGTTATAACATATTGAGAAAAGGTTAAAATTAATATAATAAAAAAGTATACCCAATATATGTATAAGTTTATGCAGTAACTAAATAATATTTTATATAATATTGAGCAAGTTAAAATAAAAAATATTGAATTATATACTATAGTCAAAATATAATAATTGCTTCCAATATATTTTAAATCTATTTCAAAATATTTATTTAAATTATATAAATAATTATTGGTATAAATGTGCAAAAAATCTAAAATTTCTCGTGATAAGAACCTATAGTTGTATATGCCTTTATAATAAAGTTCAGGTAAATGATTAATTTTTGAATGTATTAACGTATACTTTGAACCAAATCCTAAATATGTTATAATAGAAAGTATTGTTGGAAATACAATACTAAATAAAATAAAATTTGTTTTATTTTTTTTATCCATAATTATAGAAAATTAATTTTTGGTTCGATTATTGGTACTGTATGGTTGGGGCGTGAAATATTTTAAATTGAATTCTTTAGCGTTAAATACTGTATTAAATTTATCAAAACCTACTGCTTGAGCATTATTCCAATATCTAATGCTAATTAAATAAACATAGATAATAAAATATGTATAAATTAATTTACTACGTCTAGAATAAAAGACTAACATACCAACAAATATACATTCATATGTTTGATATATTGCTGCTAGTCTAATTGAAAATATAGGATTTCCGTGAAATGAGTAATAAATGAAAAAAAAGGCAATAATTAAGTTCCTAACTTTCATGTAGCTACCGTCTAAATCATTTTTTAGAATGTTTTTATCATTAGCAATAATTATTATGAATAATATAATCTTAACTACTTCAGTTAAAGTAAATCCAGTATCTTCACCAAAATTTGCATAAGAATTAAATGATTCTGCAGCTAAACTATCTGATGAAATTGAGTTTGCCCATTCACCAATCAATATGTATGGTTTTAATGGCCATAAAATTAACCCTAATATGACAATAAAAATAGCTTTATATGTTGAAATATTTAAATTTGCTATCCAATAAGCAGGTATAAACGCAATTGAAGTTTTATGAGTATTATAAGCTACAAGCATGCAAATCAGATATGGCAACAACTTTCTAGAATTAATATATTGAAAAGAATACATACATAAAGATCCAGCTAATGCTTGCCTCATATGCCCCATATCACTTACAAAAAAACCTGGCATGAAAAAATATAAAAGTGAAAAAAATGGTAGAGGTGAAAAGTTATATATCGAAAAACCTTTCAAATAAATTGAAATTCCTGCATAAACCAATAAAAAAACATTAAAAGGCAATAGGAAAATGCCGATAAATTTTGATATTATTACGTAAGAGGGTTCGATACCTAATGCTCTACTAAACACTTCATTCCAAGGTATTAAACTATTCGATGCCATATATAAGTGAAAATATGGCCAATAATCAGCTCCTTGTGCTACTCTTAGGCCTGCTAATAAGATAAAAATCACACAAAAAAAGATAAATATTGACTTGCTAAGCTTAGTTTTATTTATTTCTTTGAAGCTTAAAAGAGTAAGAATAATTAATATTAAGTAATATATGGGATGTAACATCTATTAAAGTTTAGCTAATTGTACAGCATAATATAATATTTTTTTTATATTCAGACTTAACAAATAATTTTTATTAAATTTTTTAAATAAAATAATATCAATAATATTTATATTTTCACGAACAACTAATTTTTTAAGACTTAAAAACATCATTTTTTTTACTTCATCATTTTTTATTTTGCCATAATAAGCCAGAAAGCAATAAAAACCTTGAAATATTATAAAATTTTTCCATGTAGAAGTGTTCTTTTTAAAAATTGATGCTGTAAAGTCTTTTCTTACAATTTCGATAGCACTTAGCATATCTAAGCCTTTTATTGAAAAATTTTGACTTATTGAGTTTTTTCTTACAAAATAATTATAGAAATATTTATTAGATTTAGCTATGACTGTTGAACGTAGAATTAAACGAGGTATAGTTGCATTATCTTCAAAATGTAATCCTACAGGAAACATAATTTCTTGAAACAAATCTTTTTTAAATATTTTATTGCATGCAAAGTTTTCAATCTCACCAAATATATAGAAATGCTCACTTAAATTTATTTTTTCAGATAAATTTTGAAATTGTGGCATTAATTTCTTTATTTTTCCAAATTCATTAACTTTCTTTAATCCACAAATAACGATGTCAGCATTGTATTTAGTTCCTAGATGATACATATTAAACATCATATCGTTATCAATCCAATCGTCACTATCTACAAAAGCTAAATATTCACCAGAGGCATTTTTAATACCGGTGTTTCGCGCATCACTTAATCCTCCATTTTTTTTGTTGATTATTTTTATATTTGAATATTCACTTTCAAATTTTTTTAAAATAGAAAGTGAATTATCAGTAGATCCATCATTTACACATATTATTTCTATTTCTTTTAAAGTTTGTGATATAATAGAGTTTAAACATTTGGTTAAATAAATTTCAACATTATAAACAGGGATAATTACTGAAACTTTATAGTTCATAAACAATTATAAATTAATTTTTCAATGATATAATCCATACAAAGACATATCATTCCAGAATTCTGTGTAGGATTTTTCTACCACTTCTGGATTTTCAATGTTTAATGGAAACACTAATTTTAAAGGTGTAAAACTCATAGCCATTCTGTGATCATTGTATGTTTTAATTGATTGGTTTTTATTAAAATTAAAATTATTCTTTAGTTCTAAGCTTGAGTTGCTTATCTCAACATCACCCCCACATTTTCCAAGTTCATTTTTCAAAGCTTGCAATCGGTCTGTTTCTTTAATTTTTAAAGTTTCTAATCCAGTAATTTTAATTGGAATTTTTAGGCCAAAAGCTGTTACAGCTACTGTTTGAGCAATATCAGGACAATCGTTCATATCTATTTCAATATTGTTCGGATATTTAAAATCAGTATTTTTATAAATTTTAATTTCTCCATTGTTAAATATAGTATTGACTCCAAAAAATTCTTTAAAAATTGATTCTATTCTTCTATCAGCTTGTAAAGAATTTTCGAATAAATATTTCATATTTATAGTTAGTTCATTTCCTAAAGCGCAAAGAGAATAATGATAAGAAGCTGAAGACCAGTCGCTTTCAATTGTGTATTCTTGTTTTTCTAGATGATCAAAATATGAAATTTTTATAATATTATTTTCAAAACAAGCAGATATTCCCAAATCTTTGAGAATCTGAAGAGTCATATTTAAATAGGGAAATGATGTAATTTTACCTATAATTTCTATATTTAATCCGTTTTTTAATTTAGCACCAATTAAGCATAAAGCAGTTAAGTATTGACTACTTATACTTGCAGATAATTTGACAGTATTTTTGTATAATTCTCTACCATTAATAAGTAACGGTGGATATCCTTTTTTTTCTAAGTATGAAATATCTGCCCCCAAATCAATTAGTGCATTTACTAGAATTTCAATTGGACGTTCTTTCATTCTAGACGAGCCTGTTAAAATTGTTTTTTTATCACTGAAAATTGAATAATAGGCAGTTAAAAAACGCATTGCTGTGCCAGCATGATGTATATCTATGATTTCCTGATTTGAAGCTAAAGCTTCTGCCATAAGTTTAGAATCTTGACTAAGAGATAAATTTTTTAAAATTATTGAATTATTATATAATGAATTTAATACTAATAATCTATTTGTTATACTTTTTGATCCGGAAAGGTTTATAGAAATATTTTTCATTTTAATTTCTTGTTATTACTATGTCTGTCTTTATCTCTCAGTGATTTTATAGAAATTTTTTTATTAAAAGCTTCTTCTAAATCTATACCTGTTTGGTTAGCCAAACAGCAAACTACAAAGATAACATCAGCAAGTTCTTCACCCAAATCTTTATTTTTATCAGATTCTTTTTCTGATTGTTCTCCATATCTTCTAGAAATTATTCTAGCAACTTCACCCACTTCTTCAGTTAGTTGAGCTAAGTTAGTAAGTTCATTGAAATATCTTATTCCATATTCCTCAATCCATTCATTAACTTTTAATTGAGTATCATTTAATCCCATATTTATTTTAGAGTCTAAATTAATTAAAACAATAAATATAAAATTTTATTGTGTTTTATTTTATTAAAATAATAATTTTTAACCATTTATTGATCAACTAATTTTATTTTAAATGTGTTTAAATAATTATTGCTTTTGTTTTTGAATACGAATATGTTTAATTAAAATAGCATATTTTTATTATTCTTAAAAAATGTGTTAAATTTCTACATTATTTCGTAAAATTAAATTTATAATACTAACATTATAATTGATAAATTTTTTTAAATGAATTGGGAGGAACTGATAACTCTGTACAATGAATATTTATTTTTAGAAAAAGGTTTGTCTAAAAATACACAACTAGCATATATTAGGGATTTAAAAAAAATTAAATACTATTTTAACAAAGATAATTTTATAACTCCTAATACAATCAATAAAGAAAACGTTCAAGATTTTATTTACGATTATTCTAAAAAATCCAAATCTTCAAAATCTCAAGCAAGATTAATATCATCAATAAAATCATTTTTTAAGTTTTTACAATTGGAAGATATAAGAAAAGATAATCCGGCTGAATTGTTAGAAAGTCCAAAAATTGGTCTTTATTTACCAGATACACTAGAGCATGATGAAGTTATGAAATTAATTGAATCCATAGATTTATCTACCTCTGAAGGTGAAAGAAATAGAACCATCATTGAAACATTGTACGGATGTGGTTTAAGGGTTTCAGAGTTGGTTAATTTAAAATTATCAGATTTATTTTTTAATGAAAATTTAATTAGAGTTACTGGAAAAGGAGATAAACAAAGATTGGTTCCAATTTCAGATTGGACTATCAAATACATAAATATATATATCAACGAAATTAGATTACATCAAACCATTAATCCAAAATTTAAAGATATATTATTTTTAAGTCGGAGAGGGGGGCAACTGACCAGAGAAATGGTATTTATAATAGTAAAAAAATTGAGTAGAAATGCCGGTATTAATAAAAATATTTCTCCACATACTTTTAGACATTCATTTGCAACTGTTTTATTAAAAAATGGAGCAGATTTAAGATCCATACAACTAATGTTGGGGCATGAAAGCATTACAACCACAGAAATTTATACTCATTTAGACCGTGAACAGTTAAGAGAAGCCATAGAAAAATACCATCCTTTTAATATAAATAAAGATTTTAAAACAGATGAAAATAAAATTTAAGCTGAAACCCTAGATATTACCGCATCTGAAAAACCCAACTTTTTAATATTTTCTAATAATCTTTTAGCAGATACATAATTATTAACCTTTCCTGTTGTATAAATATATATATTATTTGACTTTTGTCTGACAATATTATTCAAACCCTTAAAAATTGAATCTTTTTCTTTATACTTTTTAGGAGATAAAAATAATTCTATGGTATAATATTCATCATTAAGATTTTCTTTTTCAATATGTTTTACAATAGTTGCATTGTTGAATCCAGCTTCTTTCGCCAAATTTTGGTTTAATTCAGCATCAGATTTAAGATTTGAAGATCCTGAATAATAAATATATTTTCCTTTATACTTAATAATTTCAATGTCTTTTAAACCTCTAAGTTGAGAAGAATTAGGTGTATATTTACTGAAGGAAGATAGGAATTGTACTTTATAAAAAGTATCCGTATCAACAGGTAAATTTTCAGCTATATTAATAGTTTCTTTAGCAGAATTCTCTTTTCCAGACTTTTCATCAAAAGCCTTTTTGTAACTGATAAATGCATCATAAATATTTTTAGCAATCGTATTTTGTCCATCTTCTGATGCTAAATATTGACCTTCTTGATAGTTTGAGATAAATCCTGTTTCAATAAGGATAGCAGGCATAGCCGTTTGAACAAGAACTAAAAATCCAGCTTGCTTAACACCTCTGGATAGTCTATTTTCTTTAATAAAGTTATTCTCTACATAACTAGCTATTTTAAGACTATTTTCTAAATATGTATTTTGCATTAAGGTTAAACCAATCATTGATTCAGGAGAAGAAGGATCAAAATCTTCATAAGTAGTTTTATAATCCTTTTCCATATATACCACTTCATTTTCTCTCTTAGCAACGTCGAAATTGTCTTGATTACGATGCGTACCCAGTACAAAGGTTTCTGTGCCGTAAGGAGCACTTTTAGAACTAGAATTACAATGAATGGAAATAAAAAGATTGGCTTTATTTTTATTAGCTATATTAGCACGAGTCATAAGAGGAATAAATTCATCCGTAGTTCGCGTATAAATAACTTTAACGTCTTTATTATTATTTTCGATTAGAGCTCCAATTTTTTTTACTAAAGATAAAGTAACATCTTTTTCATTTGCATATGGACCTCTTGCACCAGAGTCATGTCCTCCATGTCCAGCATCTAAAACCAATACAAAATCTTTATTTTGAGAATGTATTGAATTTATAAAAAAGAACGAAAAAAAAATCAATATATATTTTAAGTTAAATATTGTTAAAACTCTCATTAAATCTTTTTTTTGATTAATTTTGAAACCGAATTTTTTCTGAATTTATACATTTTAATGAATTCAAAATCCAAATATAACATACTTTGTTTACTCTTTCTAATTTTTAACATTCTCTTAGCACAAGAGGGTAGAAAACAAGTAATAGACTCAATTACCCCCCCTACTGATACGCTTGTAAGAGTGAATAAAGAATCTTTGCAAGATATTGTGGATACACAAGGAGATGAAATTAGAAATATTTTTTCTAAAAATACTACTTATCTTATACACAATGCAAAGGTAAAATATGAGGATATGATTATTGAAGGAGATTATATAGTAATGGATTGGAATTCAGGAGATATTTTTGCCAGAGGTAAGGTAGATAGTTTAGGGAAAATAATTGAAAATATAACCTTCACACAAGGAGGTAAAAAGTTTGAATATACGGAAGCAGTATTCAATATGAACACCAAGCAAGGTACAGCATATAATGTGAGGACGGAAGAAGAAGAAATGGTCATAATTGCAGAAAAAGCTAAAAGAATGAATGATAGTGAGTATTATATGAGAAGAGGTTTAATGACTCCAGATGAATATTTTAAAGCAAAAAAAGACTCACTCGCAGATGTAGAATTTCATACCAATAAACTAAAGCTTATTAATAAACCTCAAGGAGGTAAAGACCTAATTGCTGGTCCTACTACAATGTATATAGAACAGATTCCCACACCATTTATATTGCCATTTTTATATTTACCAGCTTCAGGTAAAAAAAGATCTGCGGGAATACTTATAGGAAGTTTCGGAGAAAGACAAAATAAAGGATTTTATTTAGAAAGATGGGGATTTTATGTACCCATAGGTGAATATTTAGATTTAGAAACTCGCTTTGGGGTATATACCAAAGGAAGTTGGATGATAGATAATAAATTACGATACAATAAAAGATATAGATATAACGGTAATCTAGAATATATTTATGAAAAGAATATTTCAGGAACTAAAGGCTTAAGTGATTATTCAGAATCAAACAATTATAGGTTTATTTGGAATCATATACAAGATCCTAAAGCAAATCCAAATTTATCGTTTAATTCCACCGTAAATTTCTTAAGTCAAAACTATTACAATAACAGTATCTATAATTATAACGCTATTAATGGTAATGTAACAAACAATCAAACCTCTTCATCTATATCATTGGTAAAAAGATTTAATAATAATCCGTTTACAATTTCATTAAATGCATCTGCTTCCCAAAATATTTCAACGGGACTAGTTTCAATGGTTCTACCTAATCTTTCCGTTACTATGCCTCAAATTTATCCATTTAAGCCTAAAAATGGTGCTAAAAGAACTATTTTTCATAATCTGTATTTAGATTATAAAATGAATCTTCAGAATTCTATAACAACCACCACTGAAGATATGTTTAGTTCAAAAATGTTTGACAATTCAAACAATGGCATGAGTAATTCTTCCAGCTTTGGAACAACCTCCACTATTTTTAATTATTTTCAATTTGGGATCAATGTTAATTATAAAGAAGTTTGGACAACGAAAACAATTAGGAAAGACTTTGATCCTACGACTAAAACTGTAGTTTCAAATGATAAAAATGATTTTAGTGCCTACAGAACCTTTGGGGGAGCTTTAAGCTTAACTACAACCTTATATGGAATAGCTCAGTTTAAAAAAGGAGCAATGATACAAGCGGTCCGACATATGATGACTCCTACAATTAGTTATCAATATGCGCCAGATTTCTCAACCGACACATGGGGTTATTATGGATCTTACACAAATGAAGAAGGAAAAAAAATAAAATATTCTTATTATGAAGGTAATGTTATGGGATCTCCTTCTAATTATGAAAATAGTTCATTAAATTTATCCATTGCTAACAATTTGGAGATGAAAGTTAGAAGTAGTAAGGAGGATAGCGGAGTGAAAAAAATCAAAATTTTTGAGACGTTCAATGTAAATACCTCTTATAATTTTGCTGCAGATTCATTAAAACTTAATCCCATTAATATAACAGCTTCAACCCCCTTATTTAACTCAAGAATGAAAATTAATTATGCAATGAGGATAAATCCTTATAAAATTCAATTTGACTCTCCAACATCAACCGTAGGGTATGCCGTAGATAAATTGAATTTTTCCGTAGCTAGTTTTACCATGGGATTAAATCTTGGCTTAGATTCATCAATTTTTGGTGGTGAAAAAGCCAGCGATAAATATAAAAGAAGGGGAACTATACGTTATGAAAATTATTATTTTGATAATGATGGATATGCACATTTTGACATTCCATGGCGTTTGGATATAGGATTTAATTATACTTCAACCAAAGAATTCAATAAGGTTTCTAACGTATCTGCAACTATTAACTTAAATGGAGAAGTTTCACCAGCACCGTATTGGAAACTAACAGCCTCTACAAATTATGACTTAGAAAGTAAAGAGTTTGGATTTACCCGTTTAGGTTTTTCTAGAGATTTAAGAAGCTTTAATATTAATTTTAATTGGGTCCCAATTTCGGCTGGATTTAATAAAACATGGAATTTTTATATAGGTCTTAAAGCAGCAATACTAAAAGATGCACTTAAGTACGAAGCAAAAAATTTTAACGATCAAACAAATTTTTAAAAATATTTCGAATGGCAAAACAAATTATAAATACAGAGCAAGCACCAAAGGCTATCGGTCCATATTCACAAGCAGTAAAAACAGATAATTTATTGTTTATTTCTGGTCAGATCCCTGTTCATCCTATTACTAATTCTATACCCACAACAATTGAAGAACAAACGCATCAAGTAATGAAAAACATTGAAGCAATATTATTAGAAGCAAAGTTGAATTGGGATAATGTGATAAAATCAACAATATATCTAACAGATATGAATGATTTCACGAAAGTTAATGATATTTATGCCTCCTATTTCTCTAATTTTTTTCCTGCAAGAGAATGTGTTCAGGTTGTTGCATTACCAAAAAATGTGTCCGTTGAAATATCTGTAATTGCTTCTGAAGAAAAATAAATATGTTAAGAAATACACTTGCTGTTTTATTAGGGCTTTTAGTTGCACTAGCAATTATAACATTTTCATTAATGATTAACTCCTATTGGATACCCTATGATTATAAAGGAGTACCGATTGAGGCATGGCGATCAGTGGTAAAGACAGCTAAAGAAGAATTTTTTGTAGCTTTATTAATTTCTTCTGGAGTAGCATCATTATTAGGAGGGGTGGTTTGTGCACTGATTGTAAAAAGAGCTAAAAAGGCTTATGCGATGTTTATAGGATTTATACTTTTATTAACTGCTATAGCTAATGTTTTAATATTTAAAGGATTTCCAACTTGGTATATTTTAAGTTCCTTTTTTGTATTTTTTCCTAGTTCATGGTTGGGTGCACAAATTGTAGAATCTTTACAAAAAAAATCAAATAAAGAAAAGAAAAAATTATAGAGGTAACTTGTTCATAAGCGAATTAACGATTTCATAAGTGGCAGGACATATAATAATATTTTTTTCAGTTAGTTTATTGATCTGATAAAATTTTTTACGATCTGTATGTGGATATTCCTTACAAGCTTTAGGTCTTACTTCGTAAATTAGACAATAATTTTCATTATCTAAAAAGGGGCAGGGAAGATTTTTGAGTATCCAAT
This sequence comes from Apibacter muscae, assembly GCF_007845595.1. NCBI lineage: Bacteria > Pseudomonadati > Bacteroidota > Flavobacteriia > Flavobacteriales > Weeksellaceae > Apibacter > Apibacter muscae. The sequence continues at coordinate 48,850 of NZ_SELI01000026.1, read as the reverse complement.
CATTATCCTCATCCATATACAAATATTGGTCTATAAAAGTGGTGCTTTTTAAACGTAGATGTTTAGAAATCCTATCAATATCTTTTTCTGTAAATAAAGGACCTGTGGTTTTGCAACAATTGGCACAATTTAAACAATTAATATTATTAAATACTTCCTCATGTATTTCAAATAAAGTTTCATCAAGTTTTTTAGGTTTTTTATTCTTTAACTTGTTTAAGTATTTTTTATGTTCATTAGTTTTATTAATAGCTTCCTGTTTATATTTTTCAAGATTCATGAATTTAAATCTAATAATTCTATTTAATTTTTAATTATGAAAATTATTTTATTAAGTATTCTAAATGAAAATTATCTAAAATTTAATAAGAAATTTACCATAAAATCAGTTTTTAATATAGCTAGATTTCATATATAAGACACTTTAAAAAAAATATTATTAAAAATTATTTAGATTACAAATAAAATGATTTTATAGTAATATTTACAAGTTTATATGACAAAAATAATGTTTAAAATTCACAAATGATTGCTATATTTGTGTGAAACATTTAATTTATATCCATGCCTGAAAACAATAATAAATACAAAAAAATAGGAGTTTTAACTTCAGGAGGAGATTCCCCTGGAATGAATGCAGCTCTAAGAGCAGTAGTAAGGACATGTAATTATTATGATATTAATTGTTATGGAATTCGTATGGGGTACGATGGACTCATCAACGATCATATAGTAGAATTAGGACCACGTTCAGTAAAAAATCTTATTAATAAGGGAGGTACTGAACTAAAATCCGCGAGATCTGAAGAGTTTAGAACTGTTGAGGGAAGAAAGAAGGCAGCTGAGACTATAAAAAAGCATGGAATTGAAGCATTAGTAGTTATAGGTGGAGATGGCTCTTTTACAGGTGCTATGAAATTATATGAAGAACAAGGCGTTCCTTTCATTGGAATTCCAGGGACTATAGATAATGACATCTTTGGTACTGACTACACTGTAGGTTACGATACAGCACTAAATACGGTTGCTGAGGCTATTGATAAGATTAGAGATACTGCTACCTCTCATAATAGAGTGTTTTTTATTGAAGTAATGGGACGAGATGCGGGCTTTATAGCTTTAAATACTGGAATAGCAACGGGAGCACTTGATATATTAATTCCAGAAGAAAAGGATAGTATTGAAGATTTATTTCAATCCTTTGATAATGCAAAGAAAAAAGGCAAAACATCAAGCATAATTGTAGTAGCAGAAGGTGATAAACTTGGTGGGGTTTACGACTTAGCTAAGTTTACCAAAATGAAATATCCTGAATTTGATGTTCGGGTTACTGTATTGGGACATATTCAAAGAGGAGGTAGCCCAACTGTAGCTGATAGAGTTCTTGCATCTAGGCTAGGAGTTGCAGCAGTGGAAGGATTAATTGACGGTAGATGTTGCGTAATGGCTGGAATGCAATCTAGTAAAATAGTTTTTACCCCTATTGAAGAGGCAATAAAAAAACACAACGAAATAGATAAAGAATTGATAAAAGTATCTAATATTTTATCAATGCAATAAATAATCATAAATAATAAAAACACTTAAATATTATGTCTAAAATTAAAGTAGGAATCAACGGTTTTGGTAGAATAGGTCGATTAGTATTTCGTGCAGCACAGCACAACGATGCTATAGAAGTAGTTGGAATAAATGACCTAATTGATGTTGAATATATGGCTTATATGCTAAAATATGACACCATACACGGTAAATTTAATGGAACAGTTGAGGTTCAGGATGGTAAACTAGTAGTAAATGGAAAATCTATTAGAGTTACAGCAGAAAGAAACCCTGCTGATCTAAAATGGGGAGATATAGGAGCAGAATATATCGTTGAATCTACAGGTTTATTTTTAACTAAAGAAAAAGCACAAGGACATATTGATGCAGGTGCTAAATATGTTGTAATGTCTGCACCTTCAAAAGATGATACACCAATGTTCGTATGTGGTGTAAATGATAGTACTTATGCTAAAGGCACACAATTTGTTTCTAATGCATCTTGTACTACCAATTGTTTAGCTCCTATTGCAAAAGTATTAAACGATAAATTTGGAATTCTTGAAGGTTTAATGACTACAGTACATGCAACTACAGCTACTCAAAAAACTGTAGATGGTCCTTCAGTTAAAGATTGGAGAGGAGGTCGTGCAGCAGCAGGAAATATCATTCCTTCTTCTACAGGGGCCGCAAAAGCTGTAGGAAAAGTTATTCCTGAATTAAATGGTAAACTTACGGGTATGGCATTTAGGGTTCCAACCTTAGATGTTTCTGTAGTTGATCTTACGGTACGTTTAGCCAAAGAAACTTCATACGATGAAATTTGCAAAGCTATGAAAGACGCTTCAGAAGGAGAATTAAAAGGAGTATTAGGATATACAGATGAAGAAGTTGTATCTTCAGATTTTATATCAGACCCAAGAACTTCAATATTTGATGTAAAAGCAGGAATTCAATTAAGTCCTACATTTGTTAAAGTTGTTAGTTGGTATGACAATGAGTGGGGGTATTCTAACAAAGTAGTTGAGTTAATCACTAGAATGGCAAAAATAAATGCTTAAAATATAATAGTATATTAAAAAAAGCTACCTTTTTAGGTAGCTTTTTTTTTATATAAAATTTTAATAATAATGTGAAGGAAAACTTTTCTCTGCCTTTCTTTTCAAAATGTTTAAAGCAAAATAAGATTGTAGAAATCCAAATCCATATGAAAAAAATTGTGTAAACGTAGTTATTAACGAAAGATAACCAATTTTTAAACTTTTGTTTTTATTAGAGGAATCAACAAACAAGACAACGCAATATAGAATTAAACCAATAAATGGAAATAAGCAAAGTATTGAAAATAATGAGAACTTAGAATTGAAAATATAATAGAACAATACAAACAATAATAGTAGAATTGAAATTACAGTATAAATTAAAAATATACTAGGAAACCAAAAAGTTAATTTTTTAAATTTTGGATGTCTTTGATTTAATATGGGTCTTGCAATTCCAAATTTGTATACTTGTTTGGAAAATTTTAATAAAGAAGTACGCCTCTTATGATAAACCGTACAAGAAGGAAAGAACCGTGTTTCAAAGTTATTTTCCCATAGGCATAAACTTAGATCAGGATCTTCCCCAATACGTAATTCGGAAAATCCGCCAATAGCATTGAAAGCTATTTTAGAAATTCCCATGTTAAAGCTTCTAGGTTGAAATCGGCTTACAGTTTTTTTGTTACCTCGAATTCCACCCGTGGTAAGATAAGAAGTCATGGAGTAGGAGATAGCCTTTTGTAAATTATTAAAATCAGAACTGGCAGAATCAGCACCACCAAATGCATCAACAAAATTTACTTTAAGCTCCTTTTTAACATTATAAATATAATTTTTTGGAGCTATACAATCAGAATCTAAAAAAATTAAATAATTTCCAGAAGATTTTGAAACTCCCATATTTCTAGCATATCCAGCACCAGTATTTTTTTGATAAAAATATTTAATATCTAATTTATCTAAGTATTCTAAAGCAATAACTTCTAGATTATCTGTAGAACCATCATCAACTACTATAATTTCAAAATCTTTGTCGGTTTGATTTGCAAGACTATTAAGTAGTTCTTTAAGTTCTTCCTTTCGATTATATACAGCAATGATAATGGATAAACGTAGATTGAAATCACCGAACATAAAGTTAATCGTCAGATTATGTAGTTATTCTTTCTATATCAGCACCTAAAGCTCTTAACCTAACGTCAATATTTTCATAACCTCTATCTATTTGATAAATATTACTTATTAAGCTTTCTCCTTTTGCTGACATTGCAGCAATAAGTAAAGCAATTCCGGCTCTAATATCTGGAGAAGCCATATTTGTAGCACGTAGGGGAACTTCTTGATTCATTCCAATTACGGTAGCTCTGTGAGGATCACACAAAATAATTTGTGCCCCCATATCAATTAATTTATCTACAAAAAATAAACGACTTTCAAACATTTTTTGATGGATTAATAAACTTCCTTTGGCTTGAGTTGCCACAACTAGAATTATGCTTATTAGATCAGGAGTAAAACCAGGCCAAGGAGCATCAGATATTGTTAAGATGGATCCATCAATGAAATTTTGAATTTTATAATGTTTTTGCGAAGGTATAAACATATCGTCGTTTTTACGTTCGATTCGAATGCCTAAACGTTTAAATGTATCAGGTATATTACCTAAATTATCCCAACTAACATTTTTAATGGTTATTTCAGATTGTGTCATTGCAGCTAAACCTATAATGCTGCCAATTTCAATCATATCAGGCAACACAGTATGTTCTGTACCGTCTAATTGACTTACACCTTCAATGGTAAGTAGATTGGAACCTATACCGTTTATTTTAGCCCCCATAGAACAAAGCATTTTACATAACTGCTGAATATAGGGCTCGCAAGCGGCATTATAAATTTGTGTTTGTCCTTCTGCAAGTACGGCTGCCATTATTATATTTGCAGTACCCGTAACGGAGGCCTCTTCCAAAAGCATATAACATCCTTGCAATTCTTTAGCTACTACTGAATAAAACTTTTCTTCTTCTTTATAAGTAAATACAGCGCCAAGATTTTTAAATCCTTGGAAGTGGGTATCAAGCCTTCTTCGACCTATTTTATCACCGCCGGGAATAGGTATATACCCTTCCTTAAATCTTCCTAGTAAAGGTCCAAGTATCATAATAGTACCTCTTAATTTCGCACCGTCTCTCCTGAATTCGTTACTTTTTAAATAGTCGAAGTCTATATGTTCAGAACAAAATGTGTAATCCCCTTTAGCATTTTTTGTAATTTTCACCCCTAAAGTCTCAAGTATTTCTATCAGTTTTAAAACATCCTGTATTTCAGGAATATTTTTAATTCTAACGGGTTTAGAAGTTAATAAAACAGCGCAAATCACTTGTAAAGCTTCATTTTTAGCTCCTTGTGGGTAAAAATCACCTCTGAGAGTTTGTCCCCCTTTAATTCTGAAAGTATTCATTATTTACTATTCTTTTTAGAATAATTTACTTTATTTTTAAAATTATTATTTCTGTTATTTCTATTCCTATTTTTACTATTATTGGAAATAGTATTTGTATTATTGGAATTTATTACTGTCATTAATGGATCTCCCTCGGTACTTTTTAAATTACCCTCTGACATTTCTTCTAAATGAGAGAAAATTACAGAATCTTCTACCTGATCTTTATTCCATTTCAAATAATTTTTTTTCATTTGATTTGCTATGACATATTTAAGACCCTCTTTACGATCGCCTTCTTCCCAGGTTTTAGCAACCTCAATCATTTTTTTTATATTAGTTCCATAATACCTAAACTTGGATTCATTCTTAGGATATTCCATTTTTTTGGGAGGTATTTGAATTTCAGCTTTAGATATTATCGGATAAGGGGAATCCACTTTTAACTTAAATTCTGACATAATAAATAATTGATCCCATAATTTATGTTGAAAATCAGGAATATCCCTTAAATGAGGATTTAAATCTCCCATAACTTTAATTATAGATCTTGCAAATTTATTTCTGTCTTCATCATTTTCAATGTTTAAACAATGGTTAACTAAGGCTTGTATGTATCGTCCATATTCTGGAATAATTAATTTCGTTCTTTGAGTATTGTACTCCATGGTTTTTATTAAATTTAAGATTACTTAATTTTTTTTTATTAAGTATTTCTATTAATAATTTTGTGTATATTAATAATATTAGTTCTGATTTGTAAAATAAAGTTTTTTGTAAAATAATTACTTATTAAAATTGGAAGCATATATATGAATAATAAAACTAAATTATTTTTAATTAGTTTTTGATATTTGATTTTTGAACTACATGGAAAGACTTCAAATTACAAAAAACCTTACAAATATAAAATATTTTATTTATAAAAGATATTTTATGAATTTGAATCATGGATAATTTGATTATAAAAAAATAAAGTTTAGGATTAACTGCCCAGATTATATAAGTATAATTTTTATTTACCTTTGTTGTGAAAAGTAATTTAACAAAAGTTCATGCAAGAATATAGCCCAATTCGATTTTTTACATTAAAAATTTATAGTTTTCTAAGGAGTTTAGGTGTTTCTGAGGAATGGATTAATATAACTGCAATAATAGTTATTATTGCAATTGCCATAATTTTAGTTACGGTTTTTAAAAAAGTTACTAATTATTCTTTAGAAAAAATATATTCAGTAACCAAGTTTAGTATTTTTGATCATTTAATAAAGAATAAAATATCTAACTACTTAGCTTATATTTTATCTTACGTATTGTTCGTTAATATAGTTCCAGATCTAATATTTAAAAAACACATAAGTAGAATTATACTAAAATTTGCGGATATATTTTTTGTATTTGTGATGATTTGGATCATCATGTCAGTCATAAAATCTCTATTAAATGTATTGGCTGAAAGATCTACTTTAAAAAATAGACCCATGAAGAGCTATATCCAAATTATAGAAATTATATTATATATATTTGGAGCAGTAGCTATATTTTCAATTGTTACTGGTAAATCTGCAACTGTATTTTTTACTGCAATGGGAGCAGCCTCAGCCATTCTTATGTTAATGTTTAAAGATACAATTATGGGTTTTGTTGGTAGTATACAAATTTCAACCAATCGTATAGTTTTGATCGGTGATTGGATAACCATGAATAAATATGGAGCTGATGGTACTGTTGAAGAAATTAACTTAAGTACAGTAAAAGTAAGGAATTTTGATAAAACAATAACAACCATACCCACTTATTCATTAATATCAGATTCTTTTCAGAACTGGAGAGGAATGCAAGAAAGTGGTGGGAGAAGAGTAAAACGTTCTTTTTATGTAAAGCAAAGAGATATAAAACTACTTTCCGAGAGTGAATTGGATGAATATGAAAAAGAACCAATATTATCAGAATTTATTAAAGAAAAAAGAAAACATTATGCAAAAATAAACAATCATTTAAAAGTGAATGAAACATCTAAATTAAGAGGTTATCATATCACCAACTGTGATTTATTTTTAAGTTATATTAATTCATTGTTAAAATGCAATCCAGAAATTCGTCAAGACTATACTTGTATGGCAAGACAAATGGCTCCAACATCTTCAGGAATACCAATTGAACTTTATTTCTTTACTAACACAGTGCAATGGATAGAGTATGAACGTATTTCCGCTGAAGTTTTAAATCAAGTTTATTACAGTTTGGATTATTTTAAATTAGAAATTTTTGAAGTTACTGCAGGCAATGATTCATTAAATGTAAATTTAAGTACCACTAAAAATTAAAAAAATATTTAAAAAGATTTAGATTATTGATATGAAAAAAATTAGCTCAATTATTTTACTCATTTCTTTATTTATAATCGTAGGTTGTAAATCTAATAAAACCACAGCCGTAAATAAGAAATATATAAATTCTGATAGTCTTCCAACATTAATTGGTAGAACAACTCCAGATGCTTTGCTACATAAAGATTTTTCAGATTGGTATTTAGATGAATACAATTCGTATATACCAGATTCAAAAATTATTAAAAAATTAAAGAATAGAATTGACCTATATACCATAGAGGTATTTTACGGCACTTGGTCAGAGGAATCTAAAGTCTTAATTCCAGACCTATTGAAAATTATAAAATTATCGCACTATCCAGAAAAAAAACTAAAAATGTATGCGGTCAATGAAAAGAAACAAAGTTTTTATGGGGAAGATGTTCAAAAAAAAATTATTGAAATTCCAACAATTATTATTTATAGAAATTACGATGATAAGAATGGCATAAGAAGAGAGGTAGGGAGAATTATTAAAGAACCGTCTAAAAAATTAGAAGAAGATATATATAATTATATTGATAATTTTGGTGCTAAGCATAAAAAATCAAAGAAAAAACTTAAAAAATTTAAAAATTTAAACTATTAATATATGTTTAAAATTTGGAAAAAAATCTCATTTGTTCTATCTATAATTATAGTTATTTTAGCTTTATACTTTATTATAAATGTTAGAAGTGATTCTAATGATAATATAGTTGCAGATACTAGGATTATAAATCATGAAATTGAACGCTTAAATAAAATGATTGTTATTGAGCAGAATTATTCTGCTTTTAGAACTAAGGATTTTAATAAGTTTAATAGTAAATATTTAGATTTCCTAAATAAGAATATAGTTCTGTATATTACAGCAAAAGCACAAGTGGTGTACGATATGAAGAAAATGAAAGTAGAGGTAGATTCAATTAATAAAAAAATACATATTTTATCGATTCCGGAACCACAGGTTGAAGTTTTTCCAAATGTAGAAATTTATAGTATGGAAGATGGTATGTTTAATAGATTTAGCAAATCAGATTTAAATCTTGTGATGGAAGAGGGGAAAAGAGATATTTATAAAGAAGTTGAAAAATCTAATATAAAATCATTAGCTAAAAAACAGCTAATATCTAATTTACAAGATTTATATTCAATGGCTAAACTTTATCGCTGGCAAATACAAGACGATACTCCTTATGCTAAAGACCTAATACCTTTAAATGATTGATATAGTTAATCAAATAATAAGTTATTTATGATAATCAGAGATTATTTCATGTCAAACATTAGTAAGCCTAAAAGTAGGTTTGGTTCAATGTAAGCACTTTTAAACGGGATTTTTTTTCCTAAATCAGACACCGTTTGTAAATCTTGAAAGTTTGCAGGATAGAAGCCGAATCCAACAGCATATTCTCTGTTGTCTACAGCAGCTTTTAAATCCATAATTCCTTTTATATCACCAGAACCTTGAAGATAAGTGATCAGTTTTTTCTCTTGTTTTAGAGTTTGGATATTAAAGATAGATTCAACAATAAATTTTCTAAATAAATAGTTATCCATACATCCTAAACCTTCAGGAATATTCCTAAATTCATGCTTAATATATAAACCGTAAAATTCACCATTGTAATACATACTTATATGGTGTTTATGAGATGGATAATAAGGATTATTGCCTTTTCTATTAATCGTAAAATGAGTTTCTAATTTATCAAAAAAATCTTTTTTAGTTAAACCATTTAAACTTTTTATAAGGTAATTGTATTCGCTAATTTTAATGGATTGACTAGAAACAATTAATGACATTATGTAATGGTTATTATCAAATAAAAGGTCCTTAGATTTATTTTTTGCTTTAATTTTATCTGAATGTGCAATTGCTCCAGCCATACGATAACATCCATCAATTAAATAAAGTGAAGGTAAATTTTCAATAGTCTCTTTAAATTGAGCGATTTTAAGTCGGTTTTCTACATTCCAAAGTTTATGAGTTATTCCCAATTCATCTTCTATATTAATTAGTGGCTTACTTTTAATTTCTAAATCAATCATAACCTCTAATTTAGAATTAGAATTATAGCTAAGAATTACAGGATTGGTTTGAAGATAGGTAAGGTCTAAAAATTTTGAAAAAATTTCTTGCTTTTGTTCATTCGCTCTTTCTGAGACTTTAATATCGTTATTTTTAAAATTTTCTACATCAACTAATCCTATAACACCTCTAAACGTTAATCCATTCCTTTTAGTTTGCTCGTAAATATAAATGGATGAAGGATCGCTTTCAAGTAAATTTTCATTGATGTATTCCTCATATCTTTTTCTTACCTTTTTAAATCTATTTTCTAAAGGACTTTCACCTTTAAAGAAGGTAGGTTTAATAATATCAATATATGAGGGATTTTTATTCCTTAATTTAGCTTTTATTTGTTCTTCTGTATATTTATCAGGAGAATACATAGGAAAGTTACTTAGAGAAGTATCTTTCATATGTATTCCTTTGAATGGTTTAAAAATTAACATTTAACAGTAAAGCTTAATTTTATAACTATTTTTTTGCTAATTCAATTATTTGTTCTGCCAACTCTAAACCTACTCTTTCCTGAGCTTCTTTAGTATTGCCACCAATATGTGGAGATAATGAAAGTTTTGGATCCATTAATAAAGTAATTTCAGGATTTGGTTCATTTTCAAATACATCAAGTGCAGCACCAAATAATTTATTTTCTTTCAATGCATCAACTAAAGCTACTTCATCAATAACTCCACCTCTAGCCGCATTTACTATTATAGCATTAGGTTTCATTTTAGAAATCTCATCTTTTCCTATAACGTATTTAGGTTGTTTAGGAACATGCACTGAAATAGCATCGGAATTTTTCAATAACTCATCCATAGGAACTGTAGTTATTTCAAAATTTACTTTTTGCCCATCATAAAAATCTAGTGTAACAGTTTTAGTAATCTCTACCGCATCTGCAACCAAAACTTTCATACCAAAGGCTAACCCTAATTTTACTACTTCAATTCCAATTCTTCCGAAACCTATAACACCTAAGGTTTTTCCGCCCAGTTCCATAGCTCCTGCATAAGATTTTTTAAGAGCAGAAAAATTTTTATCTCCCTCTAAAGGCATGTTTCTGTTGGAATCTTGCAAATATCTGTAAAGGGAAAGCATATGTCCAAAAACTAATTCTGCAACTGAACGTGAGGATGCTGCAGGGGTATTGATTACATGTATACCTTTTTCTTTAGCATAAGTAACATCAATATTATCCATTCCAACACCACCTCTACCAATAATTTTTATTGAAGGGCATTCATCGATTAATTCTTTTCTTACTTTAGTGGCACTACGAACAAGAAGTACATCTATTTCGTTTTCGTTAATATATTTAACTAATTGCTCTTGAGCAACTTTTTGATTTAAAACTTCATGCCCAGCTTTTTCTAAAGCTTCAATGGCATTTGAAGAAATACCGTCGTTGGGTAATATTTTCATATTTAATAAAATTATTTTAAGCGATTTTTTCTAATTCTTTCATTACATTAACAAGGGTTTGTACTCCTTCTAACGGCATGGCATTGTAAATACTAGCTCTATACCCACCTACGGTTCTATATCCATTAATTCCAATAATGTTTGCTTGTTTAACCAACTCATCAAACTTAGCTTTATATGTAGCTTCATCGTTTAAAAAGAAACAAGCGTTCATTAAAGACCTGTCTTCTTCAACACAAACTCCTCTAAATAAAGGGTTTCTATCTATTTCTCCATATAAAAGCGCTGCTTTTTCTCTATTTTTCTTTTCAATTTCGGATACACCTCCTTGTTTGTCTAACCATCTTAAGTTAAGTAAAGTTGCATATACGGCAAATACTGGTGGAGTATTAGCCATACTTTCTTTTTCAATATGAACTTGATAGTCTAGGTATGAAGGAAGATTTCGATTTGTCTTGCCAAGCAAGTTTTTATTAACAATTACTAAAGTTACGCCTGCAGGACCAATATTTTTTTGGGCTCCAGCGTATATCAATCCAAATTTATTAAAATCAATATCTCTACTTAAAATATCTGAAGACATATCACAAACTAAAGGAACATCTGTTTCAGGAAATTCCTTTAGTTCGGTTCCGTATACCGTATTATTGGAAGTTAAGTGTAAATAATCTACATCTTTAGGTATTTCAAAATTTTTAGGGATATAGGTATATTTATCATCTTTAGATGAAGCAAGAACTTCAATAGAACCTATTTTTTTTGCTTCTTTTATTGCAGATGATGCAAAGTTTCCACTGTCAATATAAGCAGCTTTATTTTTTAATAGATTGTAAGGGATCATTGAAAATTGTAAACTAGCGCCCCCTTGTAAATATAGAACTTCATGGTTATCGTCTAATTTCATTAGTTTTTTAACTAAAGATCTAGCTTCATCCATGATAGCAATAAAATCTTTGCTTCTATGTGAAATCTCTATTAATGAGGTTCCACTATTATTAAGATTTAAAACAGCTTCTGCTGCTTGTTGAAGAACTTCTTCTGGTAAGGTAGAAGGTCCAGCGCTAAAATTATACTTTTTCATATGATTCAGAGAAATTTTTAAAATTATTAAATATAGTTATTCTTTGCTTAAATAAGAATAACAATTTTTACACTTTACAATTTAAGAGTGTAAGAAATTTTTCTTAGAAAGTAGTTGTTCATCCGTTTCTTTATGGTTGTCATCAGGTATACAACAATCTACTGGACAAACAGCTGCACATTGAGGTTCTTCATGAAATCCGTGACATTCTGTACATTTGTCAGACACGATAAAATAAACATCGTCTGAAATAGGTTTTTGAGGAGCATCAGCATCTATAGAAAGTCCAGATGGAGTTATAACATGCCCGGAAAGATCTGTACCGTCTGACATTTTCCAATCTACAGCCCCCTCATATATAGCATTATTGGGACATTCAGGTTCACAAGCTCCACAATTAATACACTCATCAGTAATTATTATAGACATTTTTAATTATTTAGTTCTATTTTTGTACAAAAATATACATTTTTTTTCACATAGATTATAATGCAAATGAGTTTAGAATCAAGAATTAAGTCAATATCAGAAATAAGAAATTTTTTAAATCAATTCCTTAATCATTTAAATACTGGTAACCCTAGATTTCAAGATTTTGATAGAGTTATTTCTATGGCTGAACAAAAAAATTCTTGGTTTACCCAAGAGAATATTTTTAACGCATTAAATTATTGGGATAAAGTTTTAGAAGAGAGTAACGTAAATCAATGGTTATCGAGATATTCATTAAATGAAAATAAAAATAAAACTATTGGATTAGTTTTAGCAGGGAATATTCCAATGGTTGGATTCCATGATTGCTTATGTTGTTTATTATTAGGTTATAAAACAAAAATAAAACTTTCATCTAAAGATAATGTGTTAATACCTTTCTTCTTAAATCTATGGAAAGAAACATGTAATGATCTGGATTTTAGTTTTGTAGAAATTATTAAAGATTGTGATGCTGTTATTACTACAGGGAGTAATAACACTGCTAGATATTTTGAATATTACTTTAAGGATATTCCACATATCATAAGAAAAAATAGAACCTCAATCGCTGTGATTAATGGTAACGAAAAACAAGAGGATCTTGAAAAATTAGCTAAGGATGTATTTACATATTTTGGCTTAGGATGCAGAAATGTAACTCAATTGTTAGTTCCTGCAGATTACAATCTAAATCAATTGTTTGAATCTTTCTTATCTTACAAAGATTTGATTAGACATAACAAGTACTCAAATAATTACGATTATAATAAGGCTATATACCTTTTAAATAAAGATAAATTTTGGGATAATAATTTGATTTTATTAAAAGAATCAGACAATTTATACAGTGCAATAGGTAGTTTGAATGTTAAATTTTATAAAGATCATAACGAGATAAATACTTATATTAGGGAAAACATTAATGATATACAATGTATTGTATCTTTAAACAATGAGATTAATGGGTTAGAAACTGTTCCTTTCGGATATACCCAAAAACCTGAATTATATAATTATTCTGACGGTATAGATACTATTAAATTTTTACTTGAAATTTAAATAATTATTGCATGGATGATTAATTGGAATGTTGGTACAAAATTTCCTTTTTGTCATTTTGTACTTGGAATTCTAGATATTTAAATCCATCTCTAGGAATTACACGTATCCATTTTTTATATTTTAGAAACCACTGGTTTCTAATACTTTTAACTCCTTTGGTTAAATAGGCACATACAAATGGATGGGCATGTAGAAAAAGTTTATTTTTGGAATGAACCAATGATTGTATTTGATCTTGAATTTTATCTACTAATACAATAGGGGATTCAATTTTACCATCAGGATTAGGATTATTTTCTAAAGTATTTACTTGTTTTTGAGGTCTTACCCTTTGTCTAGTAATTTGTACCAACCCAAATTTACTAGGAGGTAAGATTTTATGTTTTGCCTTATCAATGCTCATTACCTCTTTTAAATACTCATAGAGTTCTTTTTTGTGTTGAGATGAAGTCATATCAATAAAATCAACAACAATAATACCCCCAATATCTCTAAGTCTTAATTGTCTAGCAATTTCAGCGGCCGCCAATTTATTGATGTGTAGGGCTGAATCTTCCTGTGATTTTAGGCTTGCAGTAACATTTCCAGAATTTACATCAACGACATGAAGTGCTTCTGTATGTTCTATAATTAAGTAAGCGCCTTTAGCTTGGTAAATATTTACATGCTTACCAAAAAGCTGCTTAATTTGTTTGTCAATATTGTAGTGCTCAAAGATAGGAATATGAGAATCATAGTATTGAACCAGCTTAACTTTTTCTGGAGCAATTATTTCTAAATAGTCTTTGATTTCATCAACTAAATCTTGATTGTCACAAACAATATTTACAAAGTCTTCGTTAAAATTATCTCTAAGTATGGAGGATGCTTTATCTAATTCGCTTAGGATTTTAACCGGTGGTTTTCCTTTCTTAATATTTTTAAAGCATATGTTGTTCCATTTATTCAGAAGATAACGTAAATCAGATTGTAACTCTGCAACCGTTTTATTCTCTGCAACCGTACGTATAATTAATCCAAAACCATTAGGACGAATTTGTTCACCTATAGATTTTAATCTATTTTTTTCTTCTTGAGTAGAAATGCTCCTAGAAATAGAAGTTTTAGAAGAGAAAGGAATTAAAACCAAATATCTTCCTGCAAGAGATACTTCAGAAGAAATTCTAGGACCTTTAGTAGATATAGGTTCTTTACTTACTTGAACTAATATTTCTTGATTGGGTGATAAAATGTCTTGTATAACACCATCCTTATCGATATCCTCTTCAAAAGAAAAAGAATTTAGTTTGGGAGAATTTATTTTTCCTTGTGAAACACCTTTGCAATATTTTAATGATGATTTAATTTGTGGACCTAGATCATGATAATGAAGAAAGGCATCTTTCTCGTAACCGATATTTACAAAACAAGCATTGAGACTTGGAGCTAGTTTTTTTACTTTACCATAAACTATATCTCCAACAGAAAAATGATCGTCTACATTCTCTTCATGCAATTCTTGTATTCTACCATTTTCTAAAATTACAATTCTAACTCTATCTTCTTCGTACGATAGTATTAATTCTTTACTCATTCTTTAAATTACGCCACAGTTATTGTATTACAAAGATATGTTTGTATAAAAACATTCTTTACTTAAACTATAATTAATTTTAGTAAAGAATGCTTTAATATTTTATTAAACTAAAAACGTGAAATGTCTTTACAAAATAAAAGGAAAAATTATTTATTTTTCTTTTTGTGTCTGTTAAGTCTTCTTCTCTTTTTTCTTTTATGGGTTGCTACCTTATGACGTTTTCTTTTTTTTCCGCTTGGCATAATATTACGAATTTATGATTATACTTATTTTAATTTGTAACCTTTACATTGGTTTTAATGTTATCTACAAAGGACTTTGATGGTTTAAAAGCTGGGACATTATGAGCAGGTATTTTTATAGCAGTGTTTTTTGAGATATTTCTACCTGTTTTAGCAGCTCTTTTTTTAATTAAAAAGGTACCAAAACCTCTAAGGTAAACATTATCTCCTTTGGCCATTGCAGTTTTTATATCGTCCATAAAAACTTCCACAACTTTTTGGATTTCAGATTTTTCGAGACCAATTTTGTTTGAAATTGAATTTACGATGTCAGCTTTTGTCATTCTTCAAAAATATTATTTTTCTTTACTTAAGTTTTAATTTTGAGTTTGCAAATATAATATTATTTTTGAAAAAATAAATGTATAAATCTTTAAAAGAGTGAATTTTATTAGTCTTTTAGATAAGTGGTATCAGACAAATAAACGACAGTTGCCTTGGAGAAAAACTACTCATCCGTATAACATTTGGATCTCTGAAATAATATTACAACAGACGCGTGTAAATAAAGGAATTGATTATTATAATAATTTTATATCTACTTTTCCAGATATCGAAAGCTTAGCGAATGCATCTGAAGATCAAGTTTTAAATCAATGGAAGGGGTTAGGGTATTATTCAAGAGCACATAATATACATTTATCAGCTAAATATATTTTTAAAGATTTAAATAATATATTCCCTAGTACATTTCAAGAAATTTTAAAATTAAAAGGAGTAGGAAAATATACTGCAGCAGCTGTAGCTTCAATATCTTTTAATGAAAAGATTCCTGCGATTGATGGAAATGCTTTTCGGGTTTATTCTAGGATATTTAATTCTGATAAAGATATTTCAAAACAAACGACGTTCAATTATTTTTTTAATTTATTAAAAGCAGTAATGCCAAATAATCCTGGTGATTTTAATCAATCAATCATGGATTTTGGTTCATTAATTTGTATACCTAAAAAGCCAAATTGTGAAATTTGTCCTATATGTATGGAATGTTTGGCTTTTAAAAATTCCAATCAAAATATATTACCCATTAATAAGTCGGTGATTAAGAGAACAGAAAAAATAATAAATTACGTTCACATCACTTGTAATGATCAATTATTAGTAATTAAAAGAGACAATAGTTCAATTTGGAAAGGTTTATATGAATTTCCTATTTATAAAAAATCTTTATTTGAAAATTTTGATTCAGATGGTATATACAGTATTAAACATCAGTTAAGTCATATAGATCTATACATTTATATACATATATTAAGATTAAGCGAAAATGAATTTTTTAAGTTATCCAAAATTTTAGAATCTAAAATTATTTGTAAAAATGAGATAAATAGTTTAGCATTTCCTAAGCCATTAGAAAATTATTTATTTTACAACTAATATTTTTATTACATTTGTTCCTATTACAAAATTATATAATGAGTACATCCGTTAATAAAGTAATTCTAGTCGGTAATTTGGGAACTGATGTAAAGTCGCATAAATTTAGTGATGGCAATATGGTTGTTAATTTTCCTGTTGCAACCTCTGAAAGCTATATTAATAGAGAGACTGGTGAAAAAGTAGATGTTACGGATTGGCATAACATTACTGCTAGAAATAAATTGGCTGAGCTTTGTGAAAAATTCCTAAAAAAGGGAAGTAAAGTTTATATCGAAGGAAAATTGAAAACCCGTAAGTTTGATGATAATGGCGTTACTAAACATGTTACTGAAGTAATTGCAGATAATGTACTTTTTTTATCCAATTTAATCGGTAAACCTTTAGAAAATTCAATGGATTTAGATGATTAATAAAATTTTCTGTTACTTTTAATAAGAATTTAAATCTTATAATGTGTCTATCTAAAAAATTTAAATTTAATTTAGTTGTATTATTTGCAATAGTATTTGTATTTAACGGTTGTAAGGATCATGATTATATACCAAAACCTATAGGGCAAGTACGTTTAGAATATCCTAATCCTAAATATAAATTATTTTCTCCTCCCAATTGTCCCTTTGAATTTGAATATTCAGATTTATTAGTTATTAAGGATAGAAAGGAACCTTGTTGGTTTAATTTTTATTATCCTAATATGAAGGCGACCGTATATATAACTTATTCTAGTGTAAATAATGATTTAAACTCTTTAATTAAAGAAGCTCAGCGTTTAGTCTATGAACACACGATTAAAGCTAATTCAATCAATACTAAATCTTTTATGTATCCTGATAAAAAAGTTTATGGAAATTTATATAAGATAGGTGGGGAATCAGCTTCTAATATTCAATTTTATGTGACAGATAGTATACATAATTTTATTTCTGGAAATCTTTACTTCAGAGTTCAACCAAAACCTGATTCTTTAAGCCCTGCTATTGATTATGTGGAAAGAGATATTATTAAGATGATTGAAACAACTACTTGGAAATAGTATAATTTTTAAATTATAAATCACCTAGTTGTATTTATTGTATTTATGTAGTAATTTTTATCAACTTTAAAATCATATAAAGATGAATTCTTAGGCATTCTCATCCTCTTCCAATTTGAACTGGGTTTTAAATTACCTAATGAAGTTTTAATATTCATTGTAAATTCCGGAACAACATAGTTCCATCTATAAATTAATTCATTTCCTTTTTGATAATATTCTAATGTTGGAATGTTCGTTGTACGTAAGTATTGATCGAAGACCTTAGAAAAATCTATTCCGGATTTTTCAGATATATAATTTTCTATTTGCTTGGAGCTTACCGTTTGATGATAGAATTCTTTATTCAGCCCGATTAGTATATCTCTAAAAATGGAATCATTGTTTATTTCTTGTCGAATTGTATGTATCATATTAGCACCTTTAAAATACATATCAACACTTCCTTTCTCCCTTACTCCATAATTACCGATTATTGGATGTTCGTTTTCAATTAAGTTTCTTTGTCCGATGATATATTCATTAGCTTTATCTTTACCATAAAAATATTCTGTAAATAAAGTTTCTGTATAAGTTGTAAATGCTTCATGAATCCACATGTCAGCCAGGTCTTTACAGGTAATGTTATTTCCGAACCATTCATGACCAGATTCATGAACTATTATATAGTCCCAATTCAAACCTATATCAGTATTACTTAAATCATTGCCTAAATAACCATTAAGATATTGATTTCCATAAGCTATACCGCTTTGATGTTCCATGCCTAAATAAGGGGTTTCAACAAGTTTATATCCATCTTCGTAAAAAGGGTAGGGGCCAAGCCAATATTCAAAAGCTTCTAGCATTTTTTTAACTTGAGAAAAATGATTTTTAGCTTTTTCTAAATTAGAAGGTAAAACCCAATAATTTAAAGTTAATTTACCTTTTAAGCCATTATAGGAATCTGAAAAATTCATATAGTTTCCTATATATGGAATAATATTGTAATTACTTATAGGGTTTGAAATATTCCAGGTGTATATATTTTTTGTCTTATTAATGCTAGAATTAGATATTAACTTTCCATTACCAACTCCTTTTTGATTCGTGATTATGGATAGTTCCATACCTCCATCTATTTTATCTCCAAGATATTCCTTACATGGAAACCATACACTAGCACCTATACCTTCACAAGCTACAGTAACCCAAGGATTATTATCATTATCATTTGTAAATATCCATCCACCATCCCAGGGTGGATTATTGGCTAATTTAGGTTTACCGCTAAATTTAATTATAATTTTATTATTTGAAGAATAATCTTTTATATGTCCTTTAAGATTGATTAGGTAAATATCTCCATCTTTAGTAAAGGATAGTTTTGTATTATTATCAGCAAAAATTTCATCGATTTGCATAGGTTCTTGCAAGTCTAATTGCATAGTTCCAACAGCTTTACTATCAAAAATAATTTCGTTAGTTCCCTGAAGTGATTTCGATATTATATCAGGTTCAACTGTTAAGATATATTTTTTTACGTCCCACCAATCTCTGTATTCAGTATTTGATCCTATTAGAGTATCAATTTTTGTATAGGAATGAGAAATATTTTGTCCATATATTATTGATGGTAATATAAGTAATAATAAAAATATTTTTTTCATTAATAAAAATTTAATACCCTAATATTAAAATCAATCACTTAAAAAAATGGTTAAAATTTAGTTATCTTCTGGATTTGTGTGTAATAATTTAGTATATACTAATTTTAGTTCTTTAATTTTATCTTTTTTTGAATTTATATTTCCAAGAACATTTTTCAACAAAGGATTATCCGTTTTTGCATTTAAGAAAAAAGATAAATTATTTTCTAACTGAACAACTTCCTGTTCTAAATCTTGAATTTCCTTTTTTAAAGACTTTAAATTATCGTCAAATTGTTTGGAATTGTTAATGTTTTTATATTCTTCAATTTTAATATTTAGGAACATTTCATCAACCTTATTCTTTTCAATATCAAACTTTTTAATGATGCTTTTAATCGTTTTATTAAATTCTGAATTTATATTTATATTTTCTTTAGGAACTTTGCCTATAGAATTCCACTTAATACTAAAATCATTAATTTTAGATAAAATATTCTCAGAATCAGTATTATTATTTAATTCGTTCAATTCATTAAGTAATAACTTCTTTTTTTCGAGATTTTCAATCCACTCTTCGTTAACTTTGATATTTCGCTGTTTATATCTTTCAAAGAAATAATTGCAATTTTCTCTGAAATCATTCCAAATTTGATCAGAGTTTTTTCTTGGTACATGACCTATTTTTTTCCAATCTTCTTGAATTTTTTTAAATAAGTTTAATCCAGTCTCCCAATCTTCAATATCTTTATTAGCCATAGCTATTTCTAAAAGTTCATTCTTCTTTAAAAGATTCTCTTGCTGAACTTTTTTTAAATTTCTATAAAAAATATTTTTTTTATGATTGATTTCCTGTATTATTTTTTTGAATTGTTGCCAGATTTCAGTGCTATATTCTTTGGGTACTCTACCTGTTGAAAAAAAGTTTTCTCTTAATTCTTCAATTTTTTTTGCATTATTATTCCAAAAGGTAAGATTATTACTATCATTAGAATTTATTTTTTCTAATTCTTTAATTATAGATTGTTTGATTTTAAGATTAGATTCTTGCTCAAGTTTTAATTTTTCAAACAACTCAGATTTTCTATTGTGAATTATTTGAGTAATTTCTTTAAATTCAATCCAAGTACTTTCTCTAAATTCTTCAGAAACTGGTTCGGCTTGTTCTTTCCAAAGTTTATGTAAGTATTGAAGCTCGTTTAGTGCTTTTTGAATGCTAGGTTCAGTTATTAGTTCTTTGGCTCTATTAATAATTGCATTTCTTTGTTCAAGATTATGTGCATAATTTAGTTCCTCCAACTCCTTATTCATGCGTATAAATTCATGAACATTTTCTAGATGGTGAAAATAGGTTTTAAATGTATCTCCAGCTTTTAATTTAGAAATTCTACCAGCGTTGTGCCATTCCTCCTTTATAGACTTAAATTTTCTAAAAAATGTACCAATAGACTCAATGGGCTGGGTATAAAGATCCTTTAAATTTTCAATTATTTCTAACCTCTTATCTAAATTTACTTGTTCAATTTTTTCTTGATCTTTATAGAAAGAGTTTAGTGTAGTTTTATAATCATTATAAATTGAATTAAATCTACTTTTTAAAATAGTATTGGGTTGATAATTTAACTCATCTCCACCAGCAAGAATAAATTTTTCTTTACGATCCTTTTCCTCTTCCTCATACTTTTTTAAAAATATCTCTTTGATAATGTTAACAGGTTCACCAATTTTATGGATTGGAAATTTATTTATTAGTTCTTGAAATTTTTCAATTAATTTTTCTAATGGGAATGTTTCATATTCTTCTTCAGATATTGTGCATTCTTTATCATTGTTAGATTCTCTTACATAATTAAGATTGTCAAGATTTTCGTTGGTAGAAGTATTAGAATTTAAATCTTTAGACACATTATCTTCTGCATTTTGCAGGCTATCCAATTCAGTTCCCATGATTTTTTTCAATTTTTACGAATTTAAACAAAAATAAAAAAAATATGTATAAGTTATGAAACTAATTTAGTGTTATTTGAAAATAATTTAAACTATAATATAAAAGAAAATATTATTGTGTTAATATTATATCCATTCAACATCAAAAACTTCAGAAAAATTTTTCTTGATGTTATTTTTTATTTCTTGTAAATCAAGTGTTTTATTTAATTCTTGTTCTATAGAAGTTACCCCCTTGTTTATAATACCACAGGGAACAATATTTGTGAAATAAGACAAATCTGGGTTAACATTTAATGCAAAACCATGCATTGTAACCCAACGACTGATACGTACGCCTATTGCGCAAATTTTTCTAGCAAAAGGTTTTCCTGCGTCAATCCAAACTCCTGTTTCACCTGAGGATCTTTCTCCTTTTATACCATAAACTTTGATTGTTTTAATAATAACTTCTTCTAACAATCGCATATATTTATGAAGATCATTAAAAAAATTATCCAAGTCTAAAATAGGGTATCCAACAATCTGCCCTGGACCATGATAGGTAATATCGCCACCTCTACTCGTTCTATAAAATTCAGCTTGAATATTTTCTAATTGCTGATGATTAATTAATAAATTTGAAATATCACCATTTTTTCCAAGTGTATATACATGCGGATGCATGGCGAATAAAAAATAATTTGGAGTAATAAGATTTACTAAATTTTCTTTTTTTCGTAAAATTTTTTTTTCAATGATTGAATTCAAAAAATTTTCCTGTTGTAATAGGGCATCCGAATAACTTATATACTCTAAATCTTTATAGCAGACTTCATGGTTTTTAATAATGTTCATCTAACAAAAATAATAATACAAATTAATATGTGGTGTTTATAATTATGGTATTTTACTATGAATAAGTTTTTATTTTATTAATTTAAGTTTTTTGTTAAACAAGGTTGAGAAATTCTAAAAACGAATAAAAAAACCCTTTCAATAAAAATTGAAAGGGCTTAATTAACACTAAAAAACTTTATTAAAGAACGACTAATTATTGGTGCAAATATAACTAAATTTTTAATAAACAAATAAAAATAAAACATTTTTTTTACTAAATAAATTTATAATCTTGTTAAGGCTTGCGTATTCATGATAAATCCCATGATTTAAAATTGAGTTAAGGCAACTTTATAAATTATATAACTTATTATTTTAAATTAAGTTATATTTGTTTAGCAAAAATTATATTATAAACTAAAAATAAATAAGATTATGGCTTTAGAAATTAATGATCAAACATTTAAAAATGAAGTAATAGACTCCAATGAGCCTGTATTGGTAGATTTTTGGGCTGAATGGTGTGGTCCTTGTAGAAGTTTATCTCCTGTAATTGATGAATTGTCTGAAGAATTTAAAGGTAAATTAAAAGTTGTGAAGATTGATATTGACGCTAATCAAAATACTCCTGTAGAATATGGAATTAGAAATATTCCGACTTTATTATTTTTTAAGAATGGTCAATTAGTGGAAAAAGTAGTAGGAGCACAACCCAAAGAGGCTTTAGTTGAAAAAATACAAAATATTATTAAGTAAATAGTAAAAAACACCTGATTTATCAGGTGTTTTTTATAGTTCTATACTAGGAATTAATTTTTCTCATTCTTAGACTTTTTGGTGTAATTTCAAGATACTCATCATCCTTTATATACTCCATAGATTCTTCTAAAGAAAACTCTACTTTTGGAAATATTTTGGCTGCTTGATCAGTTCCCGAAGCCCTAACATTGGTTAATTTTTTTCCTTTTATTAAATTAACCTCTAAATCATTATCTCTGGAATGTTCTCCAACAATTTGACCTTTATAAATTTGATCTCCAGGTTCAATAAAAAATTTACCTCTATCTTGTAAACGATCTATGGCATAAGCTAAAGCCTGTCCGGTTTCTGATGATACTAATGATCCGTTTTGTCTTTGAGGTATTATATCTTTCATGGGTTGGTAATCTTTAAATCTATGATTAATGATAGCCTCGCCAGAAGTAGCCGTTAATATTAAATTTCTAAGACCGATTAATCCTCTTGAAGATATATCAAATTCTAAATGTTGTAAATCTCCTTTAGGCTCCATTACTTTTAATTCCCCTTTTCTTTGGGTAACTAATTCAATTGCTTTTCCTGAAACTTCAGAAGGTACATCTATAACTAAATGTTCGTATGGCTCCTGTTTAATTCCATCAATTTCTTTTATAGTAACTCTAGGCCGACCCACTTGCAATTCATATCCTTCTCTTCTCATGGTTTCAATTAAAACTGATAAGTGAAGAATCCCTCTACCATAAACGTTGAATTTATCTTCAGAATCTGTTTCTTCAACTCTTAAAGCTAAATTTATTTCCGTCTCTTTCATAAGACGATCTCTTAAATGTCTAGAGGTAACATATTTACCTTCTTTACCAAAGAATGGAGAGGTGTTAATAGTGAATAACATACTCATGGTTGGTTCGTCAATGGAAATTCTAGGTAAAGCTTCAGGATTATTTAAATCCGCAATGGTGTCACCAATATCAAAACTTTCTATACCAACGATAGCACATAAGTCTCCACTTCGTACATTTTCCACTGCTTTTCTACCCAAGCCTTCAAAAACTTGCAACTCTTTTATGCGTATTTTTTTGTTTTGATTATTATCTTGACACAAAATATAATCTTTGCCAGCAACCAAATCTCCTCTATAAACTCTACCAATAGCAATTTTACCTACAAAGCTTGAAAAATCTAGAGAAGTTATCTGCATTTGAGGAGTACCTTCTACGTAAGGCGCTTCAGGTATTAATTCAATAATTTTATCTAATAGATAGGTAATATTATCTGTAGGTTGTTTATAATCTCCAGACATCCAACCTTGTTTGGATGATCCATATACCGTTTGAAAGTCAAGTTGATCTTCTGTAGCATCTAAATTAAACATCAATTCAAAAACCTGATCATGAACATGCTCCGGTTGACAATTTTCTTTATCAACTTTATTTATTACAACAATTGGTTTTAAACCTAATTCTATTGCTTTTCCAAGTACAAATCGTGTTTGAGGCATTGGACCCTCAAAAGCATCTACTAAGAGTAGCACTCCATCAGCCATTTTTAATACCCTTTCAACCTCACCTCCGAAATCAGCGTGTCCAGGAGTATCAATAATGTTAATTTTAACTCCGTTGTAATTCACTGATACGTTTTTAGATAAAATGGTAATGCCTCTTTCTCTCTCAAGATCATTATTATCTAAAATTAAATCTCCGTCATTTTTTTCGACTACGTGACAGGCCTGAATAATCTTATCTACTAAAGTTGTTTTTCCATGGTCTACGTGGGCAATAATTGCTACATTTCTGATTGATTGCATATATATAATTAAAATTCAATGCAAATGTAGTATATTTTATTGCTAAATAAAGTTTGATATATCTTTAATTTTAGTATTTTTAATTAGAATTTATAAAAAATTTGATTCATTCTTTTTACGTATTTTTGATTAAAAAATTAATTATAGATATGAAAATATTTTACGCTTATTTATTAACGGTCTTTTTTTTTCTATTCTTTAACTGTGAAAAAAAAACTATTATTAAGGAAAATAAAGTAGAAAAATTATCTGAAAATAAAGATTCTAGTGAACTCAATATCTCTCATAGTGAAATTGCTCTAGACCCAATTATTTCTGAAGTTCCACAATTTTCAAATGCCGAGGTCAATAAATTTATTAATAAAACAAAAACTTATTACGAAGAAGTTTATAAAGCAGCTAAAGATAAAAATCTAGACAAAGAAATTGAGCTTCAACATAAATCTATTGAAATTGATACAGAATTTTTACAAATAAAAAGTAAATTATCTAACTCTGAACAAAAGCAATTAGAAAATTGGTACATGAAACTGGTGGAAAGTGCTGCTTATTGATTTTATAGATGGTATTGTTTTATAAAACAAATTAATTCATGCAAATTTATAGTGTTTTAGGAATTTTATTATTACTTGGAATTCTAATATTTTTTCTATTTAAGAGAACCAAAAAAAAGAATTCATCTCAGTTAAATAATGAAGTTTCAAAAGAGGGCATTAACATACCCTTAAAAGAGAAGAGCTTTGTAGAGATAGAAGAACATCAATTTAGGATTGAAGGTTCATTAGAAGGAGCAAAAAAAACGAGTAGGAACAGACAAATGCTTTTAATGGATATGAATAGTTATAGTGAGGTATCTTTTGAATTAGAAAAAAGAGGGAATTCAAATACTATATTAGTATTAAACGAAGAAGGATATGATATTGGTTTTTTGAAGAAAGAAGATCAAGAAAAAATAATAAATTATTTAAATAATGTAGATTATAAATTGGAATCAGGGGTTGAGAAATTTTCAAGAACTTCAGAGGGGGAAAGTCTTACCATTTATGTAACTGTATTTCATTATCAATAAATTATTTAATATTTAATAAGTTTTTTAAATATAAAAAATTATATTTTAGATATTTGCAAAAATGAAATCAATGATAAATTTAGAATCTATAATCTCCGAAAGAATCTTCACTAATTGTTTAATGAATGCCTCCGGGGTTAAATGTATGACTTTTGATGAATTAGAGGTTTTAGGAGCTTCAGAATCTGGTACATTTATAACTAAAAGTTGTACACTTCAGCCGCGTGAAGGAAATCCATCACCTAGATATATAGATTTAAAATTAGGTAGTATAAATTCCATGGGATTGCCAAATTTAGGTTTTGATTTTTATCTAGATTATGTTTTGAACGAGAATAATCGTAACAATAAAAATGTTTTCTTTTCTTTAGCTGGTTTAAGCTTGGAAGAAAATATGGAAATGTTAAAGCAAATTCAAAATTTAGACTTTAAGGGTTTAGTAGAACTAAATTTGTCATGCCCAAACATACCTGGTAAACCACAAACCGCTTATGATTTTGATAGAACGCAAGTTGTTTTAGAAGAGGTGTTTTCATTATATAAAAAACCTTTGGGAGTTAAATTACCACCGTATTTTGATATGGTTCATTTTGAAATGATGGCTGAAATATTGAATAAATTTCCATTAAAATTTGTAACCTGTATTAATAGTATTGGAAATGCTCTTTTTATTGAAGATGAGACTGTTGTAATAAAGCCTAAAGGTGGATTTGGAGGAATTGGTGGTGCATATGTAAAGCCTACTGCCTTAGCCAATGTCCGAATGTTTTATAAATTATTGAGAAATGATATAGCTATAATTGGATGTGGAGGAGTAGAAAACGGTAGAGATGTCTTTGAGCATCTATTATGTGGCGCCTCTATGGTACAAGTAGGGACACAATTAATGAAAGAAGGAACTGATGCATTTCAAAGATTAATTTTGGAACTTAAAGAAATTATGCAAACTAAGGGCTATAATAATATCGAAGATTTTAGAGGAAAGCTTAAAGAACTATAATTCCTTAGAGTATTTAAAGATTATATATTTTCAAGAAATTGATTTAAATATTAATTTAAATCAATTATAAATCAACCTAAAGTTACATTTAATTAAAGAATGAAAGTGTTTTAGGTATTTACTTTTTAAAATAATATTTAATTATACTTAATTATTGTAGCAATAACAAGGTTTATTTTAAGTTTAAATATGATTGAAATGTAATTATTTAAAATGATTACGATTTCACTTATACATTGTAAATGTTTAAATTATAATTTTATAAACAGATTTTGAATTTAAAATATTCTTAATTAAAAGATAAATAACCTGATTAGGAGCCGATTGAATTATGAAAAAAATTAGACATAAATTATATAGAAGATACGTATCTGGTTCCCAAAAATGGTACTCAAGTATCTACATTATATTATTATCAATTTTTATTGTGTGGATGATATTTTTTGATACGAATTCCTATTTAACACACAGGGAGCTTAATAAGGAGCTATCAAAAATAAAACATGAAAAATCTTATTATAAATCGAAATTAGATTCAGAGCATGCGCAATACACGAATTTAAAATATAACAAAGATGCTAGGGAAAGATATGCTAGAGAGAATTATTTTTTTAAACGTAAAAATGAAGACATCTTTATAATTATTCAAGACTCAAATACAATAAAAAAATAATCTATCTATATGAATTATAAAGAAATTAGTAAAGGTATATTAAGTGCGTTTACAGTTATAGTAATTTCTACTCTATTGGTGTTTCTGTTATGGAAAGTTCGTTATATTGTTGGATATATATTTATCTCATTCGCATTTTCGTTAATGGGAAGACCTTTAATGAATTTTTTTAATGAAAAATTGCATATATCTAAAACTATTTCAGCATTTACAACCATGTTTGTTATGCTAGGTATTTTAACCATATTTTTTAGTTTGTTTATACCATTGGCAATAAATCAAGCAGGGAATCTCTCTTTGTTGGATACCAATCAATTGCAAGATACCATAACTAAACAGATTAAGTTAATTGATGAAGCTTTAAAAAGTAAACATATTTATTTGTTTGATGGGAATTATAGACAATTATTTATGCCACAATATGCATTTAAAATTCACAAAGAAACACTTCAAAGTGGCTTTTCGTTTATAGCAGAAATTGGAGTGTCAATTTTTTCTATCATATTTATTACTTTTTTCTTTTTGAGAGAGAAAGATTTATTTAATAGAATTATTATAGGTGCAGCACCTACTAATGATAATGATAAAGTAGTTGAAGCAATTACAAATATTAAAACTTTATTAACCAGATATTTTTTAGGATTATCCCTACAAACATTTTCCATGTTTATATTGTATATAATCATATTAGGTATATTCAAAGTTGAAAATATGATTATTATTGCTTTGTTCTGTGCAACCTTAAATTTAATCCCTTATTTAGGGCCTTTGATAGGCTTTTTTGTAATAAATTTATTAAGCATTAGTAGTATGTTTTCATTAGGAATGGATTTTAATACACAGATCACCACTAATATTTTTTGGATAAGTATTCTTTATTTTATTGCTCAATTGTTGGATAATGCAATTTTTCAACCATTGATTTATGCGAAAAGTATAAAATCTCACCCTTTAGAGATTTTTTTAGTTATGTTAATATTTGGGGTTCTTTTTGGAATTCTAGGAGTAATCTTTGCTATTCCGGGCTATACAGTTTTAAGAGTAATCCTTAAAAGTTTTTTTAGTAGGTTTAAAATTGTTCAAGCAATTACTAAAAATTTATAATTTTTTTTATTAAATTTTAATTAATTTGTAATGAATATAACATTTGTTATATTCATTGATAATATATCTTCCATATTTAAAGCATCTAACCATCTTAGTAAAGAAACTAAAGCCTGTGTGAATTCTTGACAGTTTTTCAATTATATCTTAACAAATTGGGTAAATTATTCATTTCAATTGAATGACGACTTAAAATCATGTTTTAATACAAGCAAATTAAATCTTATAATATTATTTATATTAATAGATAAATTACGTTTGGCATTCAAGCCAAATAGAGTTCCCTCAACATATTTAAATTCAAATTTATACGTTATATTAATAACCAAACATGAAATAGTTAGAAAGAAATATACATGTAATTTTGAAAAATAAGTTTAAGGAATTAGAATAGGATTATATTTATTAAAACCAGTTTTATTGATTGATCTTAAATTGAATAAAAATAAATTTATAAAAATATATATGTAAAATCACTAATGAAAAAATAACAGATAATTATATATTGTATTATATAATAATGTATATCTTAAATATTAACAATATAGATACAAAAATATGGTAGTTGATTAAATTTTATTGAATTTAAAATCAATAAATAATGTAATATATTTGTAACCTTTTAAGAATATCACGATATAAATGGAAAAGAAAATAAAGAAAAAAAGAATATTTAGAGATGCCTTTGGTTATTGGTTTATATTTAAAAGATTGCTAATATTCGTTTTTGGAACAATATCTTATAATCGTTTCAATGGATTTAATAAACTAAAAATAAAAGGGACGGAAAATTTAGTCAATTTGCCTGATAGAAATGTTCTTTTTGTATCTAATCACCAAACTTATTTTGCAGATGTTTTTGCCATGTACCATGTATTTTGCGCGGTAAAACATGGCTATATAGATACCTTGAAAAATCCGATATACTTACTTGATCCAAAAGTGGATTTATACTATGTTGCCGCTAAAGAAACCATGAATAAAGGAATATTGTCCAAATTATTTGCATTAGCGGGAGCTATTACTGTAAAAAGAACGTGGAGAGATGCTGGCAAAAGTGTTAATAGAATGGTGGACATGTCTGAAATTGATAATATTCTAAAAGCATTGGATAGTGGTTGGGTGATAACTTTTCCTCAAGGAACGACTAAACCATGGTCTCCCGGTAGAAAAGGTTCTGCAAAAATTATACAAAAAAATAAGCCTATAGTTATACCTGTTGTTATCGATGGATTTAGAAGAGCTTTTGATAAAAAAGGTTTGATTGTAAAAAAGAGGGGAGTAGAACCTAAGATGACCTTTAAGGCTCCCATAGAAATTGATTATGAAAATGAGGATGCAAACATGATTTTAGATAAAATTATGAATGCAATAGAACAAGATCCTAAATACTTAAAAGTTAAAACCGTTGAAGAATTAGAGGCGGAAAGAGAAGAAGAAAAAACACGTCCATTTTTTGAATTTTAATTTTTATTAAATAAAATAATTAATCGTAGTTCTTAGTTTTTTACTATTATATTTGTTTAGATTTAATTTTGATGAAAATACATTTTATTGCAATTGGAGGTAGTGCTATGCACAATTTAGCATTAGCATTAGCACAAAAAGGATATGAAATTTCAGGATCGGACGATGCAATTTTTGAGCCTTCCTTTTCCCGATTAAAAAATCATGGAATTTTGCCTAAAGAGTTAGGTTGGTATCCAGATAAAATTACTTCAGATTTAGATGCAATAATATTGGGAATGCATGCCCATCCAGATAACCCTGAATTAAAGAAAGCGAAAGAATTAGGTCTTAAAATATATTCTTATCCTGAATTTATATTTGATCAAACAAAAAATAAAACTAGGGTTGTTATAGCCGGTTCACATGGTAAGACTACCATCACCTCAATGATATTACATGTATTAAAATATCACGATAAAAATGTAGATTATATGGTTGGAGCCCAGCTAGAAGGCTTTGATACGATGGTAAAGCTAACAAAAGAAAATGATTTTGTACTATTGGAAGGTGATGAATACTTATCTTCGCCTATAGACAGAAGATCCAAATTTTTACATTATAAACCCAATATAGCTTTATTAAGTGGTATCGCTTGGGATCATATTAATGTTTTTCCAACTTTTGATAATTATAAACAACAATTTATAGAATTTGTAAACTCAATTAGTGATGGGGGGGGATTAATTTACAACGAAGAAGATTCCGAAGTATTGAAAGTAGTAGAAAAAACAGATAAATACATTAAAAAATTTCCATATAAGACTCCTGATTTCTTTATAAAGAATGAAAAAGTATATCTTCAAACGCATGAAGGCGAGGTACAATTGTCAATATTTGGGAGACACAATCTAATCAATTTAGAAGGAGCACGATTAGTTTGTAACCAATTAGGAATACAAGATATTGAATTCTACGAAGCCATAATGAGTTTTAAAGGAGCCTCTCGAAGATTAGAAAAAATCTATGAAAATGAAAATTTTCTAGTTTTTAAAGATTTTGCACATGCACCATCAAAAGTTGCAGCAACTGTTCAAGCAGTTAAAGAAAATTATAAAAATAGACATTTAGTTGCTTGTTTAGAATTGCATACCTACAGTTCATTAAATCCAGAGTTTTTAAATCAATACTGTGGAGCTTTAGATGATGCAGATGAAGCTATTGTTTTTTATAGTCAGGAAGCTATTAAAATAAAAAGATTACAACCAATTTCAGAAGAATTAATCAAAAATTCATTTCAAAACAATAAACTTAAAATTTTTACGGATTCTGAAACATTAAGTAACTATTTATCAAGTCTTGATAAAACAAATACAGTTTTTTTAATGATGAGTTCAGGAAGTTATGCAGGTATGGATTTAGATAGTATATTTATAAGTAAATGAAAGTTTAAAATTTAAAATAATATATTAAAAAAAATCTTCAATTTTTATAAAAATATGAATTCAATCCAAAGATTTTAACAGCGATAACTTTCAATGCTTTGAAAGTTAACGTTTTGATTGAATGTAAGTAATGATTATACATCAACTAAAACCTAATATCTAAAAATCTTAAGTTACTTACAAATTAATCTTAAATTTTCTATATAAAATTTCAAAAAGTTATAAATTAACTATCTATGGATGTAATAAACTCCAAAGTTCATCTTTTAAAACTACTAAATTTTTCTGTGTGACTGCAGATATAAAAATGAGTTTAAAATTATCAGGGAAGGTTTTTCTAATTTCATTTTCTAATTCTTCATCCAATAAGTCTGATTTAGAAATAGCAATTAATCGATCTTTATCCACCAGCTCCGGATTGTATTTCTCTAATTCGTTTAATAATATTTGGTATTCTTTATAATAATCTTCTGTATCTGCAGGAATTAAAAATAAAAGAACAGAATTTCGTTCAATGTGTCTCAAGAATCTATATCCCAATCCTTTTCCTTCAGATGCACCTTCTATAATTCCGGGAATATCAGCCAAAACAAAGGATTGAAAATTTCTATATTCAACAATACCTAAATTAGGGACTAAGGTTGTAAATGCATAATTGGCTATTTTAGGTTTAGCTGAGGTTAATGCGGATAATAAAGTTGATTTTCCCGCATTTGGGAATCCTACTAAACCAACATCACCTAACAATTTTAACTCCAATAATATAGTAGCTTCTTCACCAGGAAGCCCGGGCTGAGCGTAACGTGGTGTTTGATTGGTGGGAGATTTAAAATGTGAATTTCCCAAACCGCCTTTACCGCCATGTAATAGAATAATTTCTTGTTTATCTTCCTCAATTTCAGCTAAAACATTACCCAACTCATCTTTAGCTATAGTACCCACAGGAACATCTACGTAAACGTCCTCACCACCTGCGCCGGTTAATTCCTGTTTACCCCCAGGTTTACCATTTTCTGCACGTATATGTTTAGAATATTTTAAAGGAAGTAATGTCCATAATTGTGCATTTCCCCTAAGGATAATATGACCGCCTCTACCGCCATCTCCACCATCTGGTCCACCTTTGGGGATATATTTAGCCCTATGTAAATGCGCAGACCCTGCACCTCCATGTCCGCTTTTGCAATAGATTTTTACATAATCAACAAAGTTAGACTGCATACGTTTTTATATTTTATAAAAAGAGGACTATTATCAGTTGCAGTAATAATCCTCTTTTAAATTTATTTAATATTTTTATGATGATTAAATCACTGTTTCAATCTCAGTAGATAGAGAATTTGTAATCTCCTCAATAGTTCCTTCCCCAGCAATTTCTCTTAATTTATTCTGGTTTTTATAATATTCAGAAACAATGGCTGTTTTATCGTAATATTCTTTAATTCTGTTTCTAATAATAGACTCATCAGCGTCATCGGTTCGTCCGCTTTCAATACTCCTTTTTAAAATTCTTTGTACAAGAATTTCATCTTCTACATATAGAGCTAAGGTTAAACTTACATTAGTTTCAAATAATTCTTTCAATAAAAGATCCAATGCTTCTGCTTGACTTGTTGTTCTAGGATAACCATCTAAAATAAATCCTTTTTGGTCATAGTTTCTTTTTAATTCGTCCTTTAGCATTTCCGTAGTAAGTTCATCAGGTACCAAATTTCCTTTATCCATATAGGATTTAACCTGAATTCCTAAAGAAGTTTCATTTTTAATATTGTAGCGAAACAAATCTCCGGTTGAAATATGCTTTAAATTGAATTTTTTTGATAAAATTTCTGCTTGGGTTCCTTTTCCACTTCCCGGAGGTCCAAATAATACAATTATATCCATTGATATATTTTTAAATGTTTTCTTTAAGTTGATACAAATCTTTTAAATTTCTGCCTAATCCATCGTAATCTAATCCATAACCAATAACAAACTTATTAGGGATATTCATGCCTATTAAATCAATGTTAAGATCTTTGGTATAAACTTCAGGTTTAAAAAATAAGGTTATAATTTTTATACTATTTACAGGTTTAGCTTCAAGTAATTTGTATAAATATTCCAAAGTATTTCCTGTATCTATTATATCCTCTAAAATTACAATGTCTCGATTGGTTATATCTACAGAAATATCTTTGAGTAGATTGATATCCCCTGTACTTTGTATACCTTTGTAAGAAGATAATTGTAAAAAACCAATTTCGCAATCTCCTTTATAATACTTTAAAAAATCACTGAAAAACATAATGACACCGTTTAGAACACCAATAAAAACAGGAACTTTATTTTCGTATTCCTGATATAAAGTATTAGCCATTCGTTCTATGGATTGTTCAATATCCTTTGATTCTATAAACGGAACGAAAGTTTTATCGTGAATTTTAATTTCAACCATATTTAGTCTATTCAAGACGACAAATATAATGATATTACAAGAATTACTAAAAAGTTTGTTATTTATTCAATATTTTAGAGGGAATAATTAATACAGGAATTTTAGATTTTTTTATAATTTCGTTAGAAACACTTCCTAATAATACATCCATAAAAAGTCCTTTTCCGTGTGAACCCATTACAATCATACGAACATTTAATTTTTCAGCTTCTTGCAAAATAATTTCTGAGGGAATCCCTTGTTTAATAATGATTTCAACATCAATTGATTCAGCTTTTAATTTACTCTCATATTTTTTTAATTCAAATATTTCTTCTTTCATCCCTGCATCTTCAAGCTCTGGTAAATACTGAAACCCTAAATCTCCTATAACAAAACCTAAATCCAAACTTGCCACATGTAATAAATAAACTTTACTTCGGGTATCTTTTGCATAATCTATAGCCTCGTTTAATAAATGATCGGTTAAATTCGAAAAATCAATCGGTACAAGAATAGTGTTCATAAATAAAGATTTTTAATAATTTCTTTTAAATATACTCTTATTT
Source organism: Apibacter muscae (assembly GCF_007845595.1). NCBI lineage: Bacteria > Pseudomonadati > Bacteroidota > Flavobacteriia > Flavobacteriales > Weeksellaceae > Apibacter > Apibacter muscae. Next base: position 14,403 of record NZ_SELI01000026.1, on the reverse strand, counting down.
TTAATTATAACATACAATTGAGAAACAATTTTATGATAAATTTTACTACTTTTGCAATCTTAGAAATTCTTTAAAAATAAAAATGGAATTATTCATTCAAATATCACAATTGTTATTGTGCTTATCAATTTTAGTAATCTTACACGAAGCCGGACACTTTTTTGCAGCTAAATATTTTAAATGTAGAGTTGAAAAATTCTATTTATTTTTTGATCCTTGGTTTTCTTTATTTAAAAGGAAAATAGGAGAAACAGAGTATGGGATTGGCTGGTTGCCTTTAGGAGGATATGTTAAAATTTCTGGGATGATTGATGAAAGTTTGGATACCGAACAGTTGAAAAAAGATCCTCAACCTTGGGAGTTTCGCTCTAAACCTGCTTGGCAACGTTTAATTATTATGTTGGCTGGTATTATAGTTAATATTATTTTAGCTATTGTTATATACACCGGTATACTTTATACCACTGGCGAAGAAACCATTAACACTCAAGAATTAAAGGATGGTTACGTGTTCTCTGAAGCTGGAAAAAAATTAGGTTTTCAAGATGGGGATGTAATACTTGAAGTTGATCATAAACCAATTCCTACCTTAAATTACCTACCCGTATCCATATTGTTTGGCGATCAAGTAAGTGTGAATAGAAATGGAAAAATTATTCACTTAGATCTTCTTCCGGAGGCTAAAAAATATGTGTTAAGCAGTGAAGGAAAAAGTTTTATTTCTCCAAGGATAATTTCAGATGTTGATTCTATAACTCCCAAAAGTGTAGCCTCTAAACACTTAAAAAAAGGAGATATAATAGTTAGTATTAACGGTATGCCTATTCAATATTTAGATCAACTAAAAAAAGATTTACTTACACATAAAAAAGATACCGTTTCATTAGGTATTTTAAGAGGTGAAAAACAAGTTATTGAAAAAATTTATGTGCCTGACAGCGCTGTTTTAGGATTTATACCGAGCGCTAACATCCTTAAGAATGCAACCGCTTATAAAAAATATTCATTTTTACAAGCCTTGCAAAGGGCACCATCATTATCTTGGGATATGTTGTTGATGCAGATTAAACAATTTAAAATAGTTTTAAACCCTAAAACTGAAGCTTATAAACATGTAAGCGGTCCATTGCGTTTATATCAAGCATTTTCACCAGAGTGGGATTGGTTACATTTTTGGAGTTTTACCGCAATGTTTTCCATTTGGTTGGCTTTTTTAAATATATTACCTATACCAGGGTTGGATGGGGGACATGCCTTATTTACAATTGCTGAGATGATAACAGGAAGAAAGCTCAGCGATAAGGCTATGGAAAAAGTTCAAATGGTTGGGGTTATTATACTTCTTTCGTTAATGGTTTTAGTCTTTGGAAATGACATTTGGAATATTATTCAAAATATAATAAAAAAATAACAAAAATTTGTTGTTATAAAAAAAAATACATATATTTGCAACCGCAAAGGCAAATTCCTCCTTAGCTCAGTTGGTTAGAGCATCTGACTGTTAATCAGAGGGTCGCTGGTTCGAGCCCAGCAGGAGGAGCTGTTCAATACCAAGCACCTATAATTATATAGGTGCTTTTTTATTTTATATAGCTACTGCAAAGGAATTTGCAATATTCTTATAAATTTCCTATACTTCCTAAATTTTAAATCCCCTATCTATTTTCTATCAAATTAGACATAGAAAAAGGCATACCCTAATTTATTAAAAGGCATACCCTATAAATTTTATAATAATATGAATAACAGTAAATTACACATATTATTTGTATTAGATAAAATTAATACAAATTCAAAAGGTGTAGCTCCATTAAGATGCAGAATTACTTATCTAAAAGAAAGGAAAATATTTTCTACAGGTTTATTTATTAATCCTAAAAACTGGGAAAATAAAAAGCAAAAAGTAAAGTCACCTAATAAAGAAAACACTTGCATTAACATACAGTTAAGCCTGATTAAACAAAAAATTAATCAGGCTTTTTTATTGCTTCAAGTCAAAGATGAAAATTTTGATGTGGGTGGTATATATGCTCAATACTTGGGAAAGGTTTCTATCAAAGAATATGGAGTATTGGAATATTATCAGCTTTATTTAAACAGGTTGGAAAAGCTTATTGGAATAGAAATTAAGCAACATACGTGGGATAAATTCAGCTATATCAAAGATGATGTGAAAGAGTTTATCAAATCCTATTATAAAAAATCTGATATTAAGCTAAAAGATTTGGATTTTAACTTTATCATAGAATTTGAATACTATTCCAAAACTAAATTAAAGCATCAGCAAGTTACTATTAACAAGTCTTTGCAAAGGTTTAAAAAAGTAGTTAAACAGGCAGTCATTCAGAAATATTTAGAATCTAATCCTTTTGTAGAGCATAAGCCTAAAAAAGTTTACCCCAAAATTATATTTCTCACGCAGGAAGAATTGAACAGTTTAGAAAATCATACATTCCAATCTGATGTTTTAAACAAAGTAAAGGACTGTTATTTATTCTGCTGTTACACAGGATTAGCTTACAAAGAAATGTTTGAACTTAGGAAAGAAGATTTGATTATTAAACCTGATGGAACTACATGGATTTACAAAAAAAGGGAAAAGACAGGGAGAAATTTCTTTGTACCTCTGATACTTCCAAAAGCCCTTGAAGTAATAGAAAAATACTCATCTGAAAGTGAGTACCTATTACCCAGAGTAAGCAATCAGTATTTCAATAGGTTACTTAAAGAGATAGCTTCTGCATTGGAAATCTCTAAAAACCTTACTCATCATACTGGGCGAAAGACCTTTGCTTCTACAGTATTATTGAACAATGATATTCCTATAGAAGTTATATCTAAACTTTTAGGTCATTCTAAAATCACTACTACACAGGAGTATTATACAGAACTGATGCCTGAAAAGCTGAGTGAGCAACTTAATAAGCTGAAAAGTAAATTAGTATAACCTGATATTAACTGCTTTGTAGTATTTTTACAAAGCAGTTAAATTTTACTTTATGGAGTTACCAAATATACATTTTCAAGATTTTCCTATTGAGTTTAAAGAAATTAATCCTAGTGATTTTCCTCATTTTGAAGTTAGAGAAAAGATTGTAATTGCCCCTAATGAGGAAGGCTATATTAATGAAGTGCTACAAGAGAACATTAATTTAGAAGAAAAAAATACTGTAGTCATCAATGCAGCAGTAGGGCAAGGTAAAACCTATTCAATTATTAGAATCTTAAAAAGATATTATGAGGCAGAACAAGATTATTTAATATTTGTTGCATCTCCTTTTGTAAGTCTGGTGCAACAGTATTATAAGGAAATAATCAAGTTAGGTATTCCTGAGAGTCAAATCTATAGATATGAAAATATTGGAGACCACCCTGAAACAAACTATACAAATAAAAAGATACAGATTATTACTGTTAATGGACTTTTAGGAAATCCAGGTGATGATGCTTTTATAAACTCAGAAGCAAAAAGAGAATATCTCAATAATTTAAAGCAACATTGCGAATCTACAGGCAAAAAAGTAGTTATAATTTATGATGAAATACATGATGCTATACATAATTTCAAAGAAGAATACATTCTTAATCTCTGGAAATGGAGGAATGTAATACACAAAAATTTTGTTATTAGTGCTACATTCAATGAGGCTTCTAAAGTTGTCATTGAATATCTAGCAGAATTAACTGATAATAAGATTCAAATTATTGAATCTAAAAGGACAAGAATCCCTAAAAATCAAAGCAAGCTCTTCCTACATTATAATAATGCTAAATATTACAAGTATAATAATGATGACATTGTAAATATTGTAAGACAGCTCATAAATAATGATAAAGCAGTTGATATATTGTGCTATTCTAAAACACTGTCAGAAAGCATTATAGAAAACAAAAATGAGGGAATAGGAAAAGAATTGTATAAAAAATATACTGAAATAAACAACTGTACTTCTGAATTAAGTTTAAATCAAAGATTAAACAAATTAGAGCCTCAAAACAGATATGATAATGAAAAATGTAATGTAGGAACTAATTTTAAAACAGGAGTAAGTATTGAAAAAACCAATCATGCTTTTGTGATAATAATGCCACCAAGTGGAACAAAATTACCTTTTCAAAATGCTTTTGGAATTTTCTCTAATGGGATAATATCAGTTATTCAAGCACTTGCAAGACAAAGAAAAAGAGGTGGGGAAATACATATTATTATACCACCACCAGCAATGATGGATTATGAAAGTATACCTTTTAAAACTGAAAAACAACAGAAAAAATTCATAAAGTTTTATAAAAAAGTTAGTGACTATACCCCAACTAATGTAGTTAAATATTACTCTTTCAACACTCAAAATGAGCTTATTAAAGACTTCTATGAAAATACTTTAAAAGTCAATATAGAGCAAGAAATATCATATATTGACAGTATAGAAAGACCTTTAAAAGTGAGGTTGGATTTTCCAGAGTATAAGTTATATCTACTCAACAAAGGAGAAAAATATTTAGCCAATACTTACCCATTTTTTGGAAGTGATTTATCTGCATTTATTACTTATTGTGCTTCTACTAACCAGTTTATTAACTGCAATTTGGAAGGTGTATCTTTTAAATCTATAAAGGTTTTTCAAGAAGGTTTTATGCAATTGCAGTTAGAAATATATTATAAGGATTATATGGATATTGACTTATTCAATGGTCTATATGTACATCTCAATGATTTTTATTACTATTTAGAATTTAAAAATGAGCTGTTTAAAAAGCACAAAGTAAGGCTAAAAGTTGATGAAGATTATAAACCATTAAAGCCTTATACACACAAAAACTTTGAAGTTCAATTATTAGGTTTTATACAAAGGAAACGCTACCCTAATAATCCATACTTTAGAATGAAGTATCACAATTTGGGGCAATTTAGAGACTATAGCTACAGCAGGAGTGATTATTTTATGGCTTGTATATCTCATGCAAATAACTTCAATATTGATGAATTTGGTCTTAATGAATCATTTACCTCTAGAATCAATACCTTTAGAACATTAGATTATTTTAGAAATAAGTTGATAGATAACTTTCAGCAATCTAGTACAAGAAATAGAGAGATCTTTGATTATTTACCCAAAACACCTTTCAGAGATTTTATTACTTCAGAAGAACTTCCAAGATTTGAAGCTATGATTACAGAGCTATCTGAAAATGATTATTTTTTAAAGAACAATATCTTTGAATTTAAAAGAAGATTTGAGCCAACTATTGCTCTAAAGACAAAAAAAGTATCTTTCTATAATATGCTGCTGAAGGATTTCTTTGTAACAGAAGATTTTAAATTATCTACAGGCTCTAGACCTAATGTAAAAATCATTTTAAATACTTTTGAAATTCCTCCTAGTAATGGAGTATTAGATTTAGTTTCTCCAGCAGGATTAGACCCAATTTTTGAAGAACATCAACCAACAATATATGATATTTGGGGAGAATCTTTGGAAAATTTCAAATTGTCCTAGTTTGGTTTAATATAGTATAAGGAAATAACCAAAACAGGACGAAAATTTATACTCAAATAACTTATCTCTTTTTCTCCTAGAGACATTATGTATAGAAAAAAGTGTTAAAATAATATCTCTATAGTTATAGAAACATAAAATATTTTGTGGAGCTAGATTCATAAAGTATCTTTATGGAGCTAGCTCTATGAAGTAATTTACAGTACACATATGAAGTCTAGAAGGAATATTGGTAAGCCACCTCATAACTCATAGGGTTTCTTTATAAATCATCCCACCCTATAAAATCTTTGATTTAACAACGCACGAATTTAGAGGAGGACAACTCTGTTGTAGTTTTTTGTGTCAATTGATTTGATGCACAAAGCTACAAAAAATAAATGACAAAATCCAGTGTTTTAGCTCTATTCATAAATAATAGAGCTAATAGCCAAATTGTATTTACTCAACAAAAAAAATCAATTTTCAACCCAATAAATTTTATAAAATTATGCAACTAAGACAATCAGAAAGGAAGAAAGCTAAAATCAAATTAGCTCTTCAAGGAAGTGCAGGCAGCCGAAAAACTTACTCAAGTTTACTGCTTGTACAAGGTTTAACTAATGATGATTTCTCTAAAGTAGCCATTATAGACACAAAAAATGGAAGTGCAGATTTGTATGCTCATTTAGGCAATTATAATATACTTTCTTTACAGCCACCATTCACACCTCAAAAGTATGTAGAAGCTATTGAGGTATGCTAAAAAGCAGGAATGGATGTTATAATATTAGATAGTATTTCTCATTGTTGGGATTATCTGTTAGATTATTATAGTTCTTTAACAGGAAATAGCTTTACCAATTGGGCTAAAATTAAACCATTAGAGAAACTATTTATTGATAAAATACTTCAATCCAATGCGCATATTATTGCTACCATGAGAACCAAACAAGATTATGTACTCAACCAAAAAGATGGCAAGTTTATCCCAGAGAAAGTAGGCTTAAAAGCAGTTCAAAGAGATGGGCTAGATTTCGAATTTACTCTAGTTTTTGATGTAGATATTAAGCATTTTGCAGTTTCCTCTAAAGACAGGACAGGATTGTTTATGGGAAAACCTGAATTTGTTATCAATACCTACACAGGAAAACGAATTCTGGAATGGTGTAATCAAGGCTCATTACCAATAAAGCCTTCTCCTAAACTATCTGAAAATGAACTCTACTACAAAATAGAATCCTGCACCAGCCTCTCAGATTTATCTGTATTGTATAAAGAATATCCTGAATACCAGAATAATCTAAACAATGTATTTATGGAAAAGAAAAAACTATTATCCCAATTAACCAATCCTCAAAACTTTTTAACCAATGGGAAATATACTCAAAATTACTAAACCAATTTCCCTAGAAGAAGCTTTTTACATTAAATCTATAAAAAATACTAACATAATAGAGAAATCTTTATCTGAAAATAATTTATTTATAATAATGTTAATATAATAATAATTTATTTTCTCAAATAATCAACCCAAGCCTTTTATAGAAGTTAATACAGAAAAAGCAACCCTCTATCATCTAAAAAAATGATTGTATTATACCCGTATTTTCAAAAAGATAATGAAAAAACTATAGCCCATCAGAAGTTTATAGAAATAACACAAGAGTGTGTATCTAAAGCTTTTCCTTATCAAAGTATAGAAACCCCAGAAATACGGGTATCTCACCCAATTAAAGGAAGAATACCCGAAGCAATCCATAAAAATGCCAAGGATCTATTAGACCAGGAGAAAACCATTCATTATGAAAGGATGGATTTTATTATCAGAATTACTGGTATATCTAATGTTATTAACGGAAATGAGCTTTATTTAACTATAGGGGGAGTAAGGGTTTACAATCAGGAAAATCTGTACAATAAAAAGAGTTTTGAAAAATTTAAGTTCTTTATTGGATTCCAGAATTTAGTCTGCTGTAATATGTGTGTTTCTTCTGATGGCTTTGTATCAGAAATGAGGGTAAGTTCTTATCAGGAACTGCAAACTAAGATTTTAGAAGTTATCCAGAATTATCAGGCAGAAAACCATTTAAAGTAGATAAAAGATTTTACCCAATATTCCTTACTGAACATCAATTTGCTACTTTGGTAGGAAAAGCAAGACTATATCAGCATTTACCTAAAAAGCTGAAAGCTGAAATCCCAGAATTAACTTTTAATGATGGGCATTTTAACACCATTGCTAAAGATTATTATAGCGATGAAAGTTTCAGCAGGGAACAAGGTACTGGTGATATATCCCTGTGATCAGTTTACAATCTGTTTACCCAGGCTAATAAAAGCAGTTATATTGATACTTTTTTAGAAAGAAACCTGAATGCTTTTGAGTTTAACAAAGGCATTGTTAAAGCTATCAATGATAATTCAAACTATCATTGGTTTTTGAGTTAACTATATGCTCACCCCTAAAAATAGGGGTGAGATTGTTTATAGCAACTCTTGTACCTTTTCTATTAATAAAGGAATCTGTAATTCAATTCCTTTTTCTATTGCTTTTGAAGAAACTTTACCTACCCAATTCAACAGTTTCTTTCCTAGTTCTTTCTTTTCACTTGTTTTCTCTAATATTACTTTTACTTCTTTAATTTCATCATCTTCAACTCCTAATTTTTTTATGTCATCTAAAAATTGCTTGATGTTATTTTTGTTATTTATTTCTTGATTTATATTATTTCCGACAGCAATATTTGAATTAGAATGATTTCCATAAATATTATGATTAATTATTGTTCTAGTAAGCTCATTATTTTTTGCATTATTAGTGAAGTCATTTTCTAAGTTAGGAAAAACATCATTTAATTCTAACAAAGTATCTAATAATTTTTGTTTTGTAATCTGTATTATATGTTTAATCTCACTAAATTGTATTCTTCTTTTTACTGCTGTTACCCAATGTCCATCTTCTGACATTTGTTTTAGTGTTTGTACTAAGTCTATAGGTAGATATTCATATCCATAGACTTCATCTTTATCTTTTCTTAAACCTTCTTCCATGGTAGGAATACTTTGAGTAATATTCATTTCATAAAATGAATTTTCTTTTAATTTTTCATTTAAACTACTAACATCAAAGGGGATTGTACGTGTACCATGAAAAGGATTACTAATTTCAGCAAGTACTTCACATGTTATTTTTCTATAAGTTGGTAATTCATTTGATTTATAACCATTTAACTCTAAATTAATCCATGTTTTAAATTCATTATTGTTAATTTTATAGGCTATGATTTTAGCTCTTGTTAATGCTTGAGAAATTGAAATATTATCAGAAGACAAATCCTTAATTAAATCTTTTATCATTTGATTTTTATTTTACATTATCATATTTTTACTTAAAACCATATTTTTCTTCTCTTTTCTTAAATGCTTCTTTTCCTCCTTCTACTATTTCTGCAATATGTTCTCTAATTCCCATACTTTGTAACAAATTTTTCTCTTTTTCATTTTTAGGTTTTGTATCTTCTAATGCTCCATTTACATAGTCAAATTGATATTGACTTTCTTCTTCATCCCCATTTTGTCCTTTTTGGTTAGCTACAATTATATTTTCAGCATCAGCATTCACTACAATATTAGGATTATGTGTAACCAAAATTATCTGTCTTTCTTTCTTTTTTAGTTTTAAATATTCTACTAATTCTTTAGAAATAGAGCGATTATCTAAATCATCTTCTGGTTGATCTATTAATATAGGTCCTTTATTTTCACTAAGTTTTATTATTATTTTCAAAAGGACAAGACTAGCTTTACCTGTAGACATATTGTGAATATTATCGTTATCTGATATCACATCCCAATGATCAAAAAAATAATCTCTTAAAATTATTTTACATGCTTCTTTTTGTGATACCTTTTTTAATACAAATTGATTATTTTCTATTTTGTCGAATACTGTAATTAAAGATTCTTTTATTTTATTAAAATCAATATTTTCTAGAGCAGTTTTGGGTTTTTCGTTTTCATATTGATACAGATATTCAAAATTTTGATTATTAAAGCTTCTTCCATCACTTATATTATTTATTTCGTTTCTAAACCTAGGAAAGTTATATTTTATGTCTCCTATTATTTTTATTTTATCATCATCTTCTTCTATTTCCTCAATTCTGGAATTTAAAATACTCAATATCTTGTTGTATTCTTTATAATTTTCTTCATAATCAGAAAAAATCTTTTCTTTGAGTTGATTATAAATTTCTTCTTTAGCCTTTATTTCACCTTTTAGTTGTTCTATCTCATTAAGCTTTGCCATATCTTCAGAAACACTTTTTTGGAGTGCTTCTATTTGATTGACATTTTCTAGTTTACTCACATAAGGTTTTAATTCTCGCTCATTTTTTTCTTTATCAGTCTCTATTGTTTCTAATAATCTTCTAATCTTATTTTCATTAATGAAATTGTTATTTTCGTCTATTTCTAGCTCATTATATATCTGTCTAATATTTTCTCTATACTCATCTATAAATTTATATTTATCATTGTATTCTTTTACTAGAGAATCATTTTTTAAAGAACTAATCAATAATTGTTTTTTACTAATTAGCTCTGTAAGGGAAGTTTTTATATCTTCGTTAAATTCTTTTATCTTTTTATAATCAGATTCTATGTTATTTTCTTTAATGATTAATTCATTCTTTTCACTTATTAAATTATTATATTTTTCTGAGTCTTCTTTAGTAAATTTTCCACTTAATTGTTTGATTTTTTCTTGGCTTATATCTATTCCTTTCTTTAAAGCTTCAATATCCCCTTTTTTGTTTTGTTCATCTTTTTTACTTTTTATTTCATCTTTTAATAAGAAATAATAATCTATCTCTTGCTCTCTTCTAGCATCATTTTTTTTCAAATGCTCTATAAATTTATCATAACTTTGTTTAGAAATAGGTTTTTCTAAAATTAAATTTCTAATTAAGCTTTTGAGTGTTTTTCCATTTTTTCTACTCTTATCAACCAAATTTGAAAGATAATTTTGAGGGAAATATTTTATATCTGGCAAAATACTTGATTTTCCATTTTTCCTTTGTGACAAAGATTCTTCTATTCCTGAAAATAATGTTACCTTAAAATCAAAATCATTATTATCCTTATTTAAATTATATAAATCTTTAATTTTCCCATCATCAGGATCTTTATATTGTAAAATTTCATCATCTATCTTATTATATAAAGTTTTGGCTATCATATAAAGCAGGATGGATTTACCTGAAGATTTTCCTCCGATGATAACATTTAAATTTTTATTAAATCGTATAGGTTCTTGGGTAAATTTATTATCCGAACAATTAAAACTAATCTTATCAATTAATAAATTATCTAGTTTTTCAGATTCAGGTTCTTCTTTTTGGATTATTACTCTTTCATCGTATTCATATATAATTTGTTTTAATCCTTCAAAAGTAGGATGAGCTTTAATCCAATTAAAACAATGTCCTAATTCTTTAGGTTTCGTTTTATTACAATCTTCTGCAAAATTATGAGCATCACTACAATGTAATAACCTACTATTAACACCTTGATTTTTTAATGCTCCTTTTCCTTTTATTGCTTGTTCTACTGTTGATGATGCTGAAAAAACAAAATGAGTAGAATTTATAATACTTTTCTTTTCCAATGGCGAAGAGTCCCATCTAAAATCTTCCCATTCAGCTTTTCCAATAGCTTTTAAATATTTATTTTTTAAAAATGTATTAGGTTCAGCTCCTTCACCTAATAAATCTAAAATTTTAGAATGTTCAAAGTTTATATTATTAAAACCTGTATCAAGAGGACTCATAGATGTCCTTTTATCTTTAGGGGTAGATTCTATTATGTGATTACCTAATTCTATTAATGAATCCTTTGTTATAACACCTCCCCAAGTATACCCTTCAGGATTTTCAATATCTAAATTTCCTTTTCCTATCAATCCAGATAGAAAATGTGTTTTAATCTGTTGTAACTGTAATGCATCTTCGTTTGCAAATATTATGTGATAATTTAACCTACCTAATTCTCTACTTCCAACGAATTCTTTCAATCTAAATTCTATAACAGGTAATATCAGTTCTACATTTTTTAAACCACCATTTTTTTTGTATTCTAGTACTTTTTCATAACCATCTATAAATAGATAATCATTTATTCCTATAACTTTTAGATGTTTTTCATTTGATAATCGTTCTAATTCTTCAAAATATTTTCTCCAAATCTCATCTGTTTGCCCTCCATACTCTGAGCATAATGAAATTGGGGTATGTATATGTAAATCCCATTTCCGACATTCAGAACCTCTATTATTAGTCATGATATTATTATTTTAATTAGAATTATTTTTAGTTTCAAATCCTATTTCCCATAAGTACATATCAACAATTTTCATAATAGGATATTTAAATCCCTGTTTCATGAGCTCATTTTGAACTTCATTCATTTTATGATTTTTAATAAAATGAAAGATATATTCAAATGATTTAGTGTTTAATCCTCTAATTCTGACTTTTAACTCTTTTGCTCCACTCAGAAAATACCTATCAAAAGCAGGAGTACAGCCTAAAGTACCTAACATTATTTTAGATAATAAAGTATCTGTTACTGATAAGGCTTTAACTTCTTCTTTTGAATCTATATATTCAATTGTTTTGTAGTAATTAATTAATTCATCTTTTAATTCTATAATGATAGGAATATCTTCAATATGAACATCATGTTTAGACAATTTGTAAAATTTGGATTGTTTTAAGATGTTTATAGCTTCTTTATGCACTAAATAATCTTTTTGCAATAATCCACAAGAACCTCTCATCATACCCCAACTTGCCAAATAAAAAGCTAAATGAAGACACAATAGATCAGTTTCTGCTTTATGTTTTCCAAAAGCATAAAAGCAATGCTCCCAAGATTTATATCTGTGATTGGGATCTGTTTTAATTTTTACTAAATATTTATCTAAAAGAGCATTCATAAGGCATTCATAATTAAATGTTTTATCTAAAAACACAAAGCTACAAAGTAATTTTTGCTGAATTTCAAATAAGATAAAAAGATATTCAGAAGTTATAAACATTCTTCTCTGGAATTATCTTATATATTAACTAAAATCACTATAGAGTTAAATATATAAAGTCATAAGCTCAGATTTATATATACATAAATTTTTAAGTTTAGAGGAATGTGTACATTTAATATCTTACATTTTATAGTTTACTTGCCAAATATGACAAATCCCTTATCTTTTTTCTTACCTGTTTTTATTTTATCTTATCTTTGCTAAAGTTTTAATTGGTAAATCATAAATTAAAAAAATTCTTTTTTATATTATGAAAGTAGAAAAAAATGAAGATGGAAGCTATAAAATACTTGTAAGTTTTCTTCCTAGAAAACCAGGAGAAACAGGAAGAAGATATACTACACTTGTAGCAAAGGCTGGAAATGTAAAAGCACCTTTAAAAGTATATGAAAGTATTAGCTTTTTAGTGATTATTGATAATGGTAAGAAAATTCTTTATGAATATGAAACAAACAGGAATTATAATAGTATAGACAGCGGATTTCTGAAAAATTGTTATTTAGTGCTGGATAAATTGTATGAAGGAGCAGGAAATATTATTATTGGAGATAAGAAAGTTAATATTGTAAGGGAAGTAATTAAAAATATATATAGAGAAGTTTATATAAAGAGATTACCTGATTTTTCATCAAGTGTTTATAATCCTGATTTACACACAATCTTTTTTAATCCTAATATTGGAATAAGTTTTCATTTAGAAATACAAGATGGAGTTCTTTCAAAAGAAATGGGATATAATTCTCCTGTAGCAATTTTTGGACATGAGATGATACATGTATATAATGATTTACTTGACCATGAAAATTATTTATTAAGAAAGGAAAAACAATATATGATTAATAAACATGATCCAAGTAAATTACCATTTAATGATGGCTTTCCCAATGAAGAAGAAGTATATACAACAGATCTTTCAAATCAAATTAATGAGAATTTAAATGAGACAAAAAGAAATAATTATTCAGCTAACGACATTAAAGTTTCTGATGTATTTTCTATTAAATAAAATGAAAACAGTATATATATGTTTGTTTTTTATATTATTTAGCTGTATTCCAAATAAAAAGCACTATGAAGCATATGAAGATGAATATAGAGAAACTGCTTGTAATGTGGAATTACATAATGCTGATTTACAAAAAGGAAAAAGTTATCATGGTAGAATGTATTCTAAGGTGTGGTTAACCCATATATTAAAAAATGAAGTTCCTGAATATATGCAAGGGAGCTATTTTATAGATTCAATTTATTGTCTAAAAAACAACAACAAAACAAAACTTAAAAAATTTTTGAAAAAAAACTTAAAATCAGTACAAAATCCTTATTACATAAGAGTATATGAGAATGAAAAAAATGGTGATGGATTCCCTTATGAATCAGCGTTAATATTTAAAAATGAACAAGATACTATATATATGACTTCTAATTTTAAATTATGGAAAATAGATAAAAAATTATATGAATTAGATAGTCTGGGTACAATAGATTTTATTGCATATTTTAAATGGTATTATACTTGTAAATTATAAGGATTCATCTGCTTAATAGATGGAAATTAAACTTTTTAAGAGATAAAATAATATGTAAACCCTGTATCTTGTCCATTTTTACTAATGATTGAAGATAAACTACAGGCTTTATTATATCTTTCCATTTACCTCTCTTATTTATCCAGTTAATTAATTGGAATGACAGCTAACTTATTCTCGGAATAATCTGAATTTTATTACAAAATAAAATTTTAAAAAATTTTAGTTATCTTCAAAACAGAGAGAGTAAGTGTCCCTATAAAAAACACCCCCACTTATTTTAGAAAACAAA
>NZ_SELI01000020.1:0-189322 GCF_007845595.1 Apibacter muscae | reverse complement strand
TCTATGCTTTGGTTTTTCTTGGTTTGTTGTTGGTTTTCTTGCTTTTTAAGTCTTAATACGGCCATGTATTCTTCTCCATCTTGGGTTTTTGTTCCGCCTATTAATATTTTACCGTCGGGCTGTACTTGTACAATTTGGGCATCTAGGGATGGATCTATGATATATATGCCTTGGTTGGCAAAATTTATGTCCAATTTGCCTTCTGGAGTTAATTGTAGAAGTTGATTTTCTCCTTGGGTGGTTTTGGCGTGTATTAGCACTTTGTCGTCAGACAATATTTGGTAGGTAAATGTACTGATCTCTAATATCGAATTTAAGTCTACTTTTCCGTGGGTTCCATAGCTTAGATCTGGATCTCCATCGGGTAAATATCTTTCTAGTTGGGTCATACTTTTGGACAATATTTTATGGTCTGACTGTACTTTTATAGGACCCCCTTTAAAGGGGGTAAATGTTTGGTCAATAGATCCATTGGAGTTAAAACGTCTAATATAATCTGGAATTAGCATGCTATTAAGAGATCCATCTGAAAAAAATTTTCCTTCTACTAACAATTGATCGCCTTGCAATGCTATACTCTGGATTTGATTTTCGTCTTGTGCATTTATTAAAAAATCTTTGTCAAAGGTAAAGGTATTATCTAAGGTCCCGTCCGGGTTATTTCTATATATATTCTGTTCTGCTACTAACAACCCTACCGCGCTAGGAAAATATTTTTTTCTTATAAATATATATTTCCCATCCGCTTGAATTGCTAATACATCCGAATGATTGCTACCTCTATCCATGGAAGGCGTGCTATTTAATAGTAATCCATTATTAGTATAACTATTGATATAAGTTCCAACAGTTTTAATACTTCCATCCATGGAATTAATTTTTAAAAAACCATTAGAATAAAAAATGTTTTGCCCTAGACTTAATGGTGAATACTCATTTTTTATAGGATTAAATCCTGAATCAAAGCTACCGTTTTCTAACAACCTCCATATGGTTGATGAGCCTAGCAATAATTTATTATCCGGTTGAACTCCCATAGTGAAGATGCTTTGCTTTTCAGAAGGTATAGGATAAATCATTTTTCCGCCTTTACCAAAAGTTAAAATAGGGTTTCCTCTTTGATCAAATTTATATAATGTTAATCCATATGTTTCCTCTCCATTGTATCCACCTATGGCAAGTATATTACCATCTTTAAGTTGTATGGTTCCAATAACATTACTTTCTGAAAGTGTTTCTTGAAAATTAGTTAAATTTATTTTACCCTGATTTCCAAAATCAGTATCTACTGTACCGTCTGATTTCAGAAGAGATAATGCGCCTTTGTACATAACTTGATTAGGGAAATTTAATTTTATCCCTCCCAAAGAACTTGCAGATATTAAAAATCCTCCACCTGAAAGCTCTAAAACACGATTATAGTTCATATAAACAGAGCCAATTTCTGGTTCTGTCAAACTACCGGTGGACCCATTAGCATTGGGATTAAAAATAGTATCAATATATTTTAATTTACCATCCGAAGAAGTTTTAGTAAAAATCATACTTGGAAAAGTTAAACCATCATCAAATTCATTTAACCCCAGTATTGAGCCGTCTTTACAAATTTTTATTTTTTGTAAATGAGCATTTATATTAGAGCCTGGTGTTACTCTTACATATTTAATCACGGAGATACCTTGACTACCCTCTCCAAAATTTGTATCTAATATTCCTTCTGAAGTATATTTTATGAGATAAGAAGCCGCTTGATTTAAATTATCATATCCAGATACTGTAGCTCCTATGATTATTTTTCCATCGGGTAAGACTAAAATATCTTCTATAGTTCGATAAACTACAACATTATCAGAGGGTCGTTTTACTTCTTGGGGTAATGGAATATTAATTGCTCCATTATTTCCAAAAGATTGGTCTATCTCCCCTTCGGAAGTAATCCTAACAAATTTCCCTCCGTTTAAGGCTAATATCAATTGATTCCCCTGCATGGAAGCTCCTATATAGTTAGCATCAATTTCTTTGGAAAAATTATAATCATTAGAAACGGATAAGATTCCTTGATTTCCAAAAGACGTATCATAACTTCCGTCAGCCAAAAAACAATGAATGGTTAGAAGATTGGGATTTGTACTCTTTTTTATTCCTATTATTTTATGATCTGCTCTTTCAAAAATTCGATCTAGCGGTATTCGTATTCTTCCATTTTTCCCAAAACTGAAATCTTGCGTATAATCTTCATTTATTCGTATAACTCCTGTAGTTCCTGATATAAGTATTTTTCCATTGTGTAATTGAACATAATCGGTGGCAAATTGTTTGTCTCCTTTTAGTTGGTGTAGGGCCATACCTTGGTTACCATAATTGGTATCTACCTCATATTGTTGTGCTTGGAAGAAGCTAAACAAAAATATACATACGAACAGAGTAAATTTTTTTTTCATAAGTTAGTTTAAATTGAGTTGTAAAGATATTAATAATTTATATTAAGTTAAAAATATGATTCTTAAAATCTTATCGTTTTTTAAGTGTGCTTTAGATATTTGAATAGATTAGATATCAATTTCAACATTACCTAAATGATCAATGGTATTCAATGATACTTTTTCTAGTTGATTTATAGATTGCTCCTGATAGTTTTTTGTTACCCGCACATAATTTTCTGTGTAGCCATACATCTTTCC
The DNA here is from genome assembly GCF_007845595.1 of Apibacter muscae. Lineage (NCBI taxonomy): Bacteria > Pseudomonadati > Bacteroidota > Flavobacteriia > Flavobacteriales > Weeksellaceae > Apibacter > Apibacter muscae. The sequence continues at coordinate 186,641 of NZ_SELI01000020.1, read as the reverse complement.
ATTTTTATTTTCATGTTCCCAAAGAGCCATTTTAACTTTTCCTAACTGAGATTCATAAAAAGCTTGCCGTTTTTTTTCTGAAAGTATTTTTAACATTTTGTTCCTTTTTTTTCTTTCCGATATTGGAACAATGCCTTCCATTTCAATAGCTTCTGTATGATCTCTTTCGGAATAGGTAAAAACATGTAAGTAACTAACCGGTAAATTTTGAAGGAAAGTATAGGTTTCCATAAATTTTTGTTCTGTTTCCCCGGGGAAACCCACTATTACATCCACACCAATACAGGCATCTGGTAAAAGCTCTCTAATTTTATAAACCCGATCTTCATACAGGTTAGTGAGATATCTTCGTTTCATTTTTTTTAATATATCATCGCTTCCGGATTGCAAGGGAATATGAAAATGGGGAACAAATTTTTTAGATTTACTTACAAATTCAATGGTTTCATTTTTTAATAAATTGGGTTCTATGGATGAAATCCTAATTCTTTCAATCCCTGAAATTTTATCTAATCCTTGTACTAAATCTAAAAAAGTATGTTCATGTTTTTTATTGCCGTATTCTCCCTTTCCATAATCGCCTATATTTACTCCTGTTAAAACAATTTCTTTAATATTTTTATCGGAAATTTCTTGGGCTTGCGATAGAACATTTTCTAGGGTGGACGAACGAGAAATTCCACGGGCTAAGGGTATGGTACAATATGTGCATTTGTAATCGCAACCGTCTTGTACTTTTAAAAATGCTCGGGTTCTATCTCCTATGGAATAAGAACCTATAAAGAAATCGGCTTGGTCAATTTCACAAGAATGTATTTGAGTTTCTGACTCCTTATGAATTTCTTGAAGATACTTATGAATATTAAATTTTTCTTTTGCTCCTAAAACCAAATCAACCCCTTCAATTTTTGCTATTTCCTCGGGCTTTAATTGCGCATAACAACCTATAATACAAACAAATGCTTCAGGATTTATTTGCAAGGCTCTTTTTACAATGGTTTTACATTCTTTATCTGCATTTTCAGTTACTGAACAGGTATTAATTATATAAATGTCAGCAGCTTCTTCAAATAATACTTTTTGAAAACCTTCCTTAAGTAATTGTCTTGCAATGGTTGAGGTTTCTGCAAAGTTTAATTTACACCCCAAAGTATAAAAGGCTACTGATTTATTTTTCTCTAACATGGTACAAATTTAATATTTTGCCATAAAAAAATCAGTAGCCTTATTTTTTTATTTGTTAATTTAATTATTTTCTACCCTTCTTCCATTTAAAGGCTGTATCGGTCTATTATTACTTTTGGGTAAATGTTTTGCGATATCTTCTATCTCATGTTCAGACATTAAAATAGGGTTTTTAAAAATAATCCAAGTGACATTTTCTGCACAAGGGGGTGTAGTTAATGATCCTATATAAGTATAAAAAGTTTTATCTTTAGGATATAATTTTTCAGGATTGAATGACACATGTACCTCTTGGTTTTGTTCTTTACCTAAATTTTTAAAAACCTTTAATCTTTCAAAATATGAGTTTTCATCCCCCTCTTTAACCATCACTCCAATCACCAGTACCTTACCATCCATTGACCTATGCACAAAATGTAATTCTAAAGGATAACGCACACCATCAATTGTATGCTCTGATTCTTCATGAGCATGAAACTGTGCCAAGGTAAAGTCTTGACCATTAAAATTAATCGAACTTCCTTCTTTAAAATCAAATTGCAGAGAATGTCCATTATCTTCTATCTTTTCAATCTCACCAGAACCGTATTGAAATTTCAATTTTGGTAATTTCTTGTTCTTTGTGGATTTATAAATATCTATGGGAGATTGATATTTTCCTTTTCCACATTGTTCATTCCCTTTAATCTCTCCCCAATGTTCCGGTGATTCAGATCCCTCGTATCCCCAGTGATGTTCTTGAGAGTTTGAAAATGAAAAGGAAAGTATTCCTACTAAAATAAGTAATTTTTTCATATTTAATTTTATTTTTAATTGGCATTCAAATTTATGAAACCTATTAATTAAATATGATATTAATTTTCTAAATCTATAATGGATTTATAGGAATAAAATAATTAAACAAAAAAACAAGAATAGGAATATTCTTGTTTTTTTAAATATTAATGAAATAAATTAAAACATAAATCCTAAGGTGAAAAATATATCATGTCCATAGGGGGAATATTTATCTTGTATTAATTCATAATTTAACTGCAAAAGAAATGTCTTTAAATACAAACCACCACCTACTGAAAAGGCTGGTATAAAGTGATTTTTAGTTGTTTTAATATTACTATTAGAATACTCTTTCTTTTACCAATTATTCATGACTTCAGGCTTAGCGCTTAAAACTATCCATTTTAAAGGAAAATAATTAGCAAAGAGGTTAATGCCTAGCATGTTTTCTATATACTTATAACTATCAAATTCAAAATCCGTAAATAAATCATATTGATTGTTGGATTTTCCATATCAATAACCAATTCCCGCTCCCACAATAAAATTATCAGTGAATCTATATCCTACCTGCGGAGAAATTCCAAGAGACCAGTAATTATTAGATACACTAAAACTAAAATCTCCACCATAGACCATTTTTTGAGAATCAAATTTAGAAATGTTTTGTGATTTAAAATTTGATATAAATAATTTTATACATCAATGTTTGCATAAACCGCATTCTTTTCAATAAATTCTCTCCTCGGAGGTACATCGTCCCCCATAAGCATTGAAAATATTCTATCAGCTTCCGACGCATTATTAATCGTCACTTGCCGAAGTGTTCTTTGTTGAGGATTCATTGTAGTATCCCAAAGCTGTTCAGCATTCATCTCTCCTAAACCTTTATATCTTTGTACTGTAAATCCTTTGCCTTGTGAATTTCCAATTTCAGCAGCAATTTCTTCCCTATGTTTATCGTCCCAAGCATAATACTCTTTATTTCCTTTTTTAAGTAAATATAGCGGAGGTGTTGCTATGTATATATACCCTTTCTCAATCATTTCTTTCATATAACGGAAAAAGAAAGTAAGTATTAAGGTTGTGATGTGTGAACCATCTACATCGGCATCTGTCATAATCACAACTTTATGATAACGTAGTTTGGTAAGATTGAGCTCCTTTGAATCTTCTTCAGTACCTACGGAAACTCCTAATGCTGTGTATATATTTTTTATTTCTTCGCTCTCAAATACTTTATACGTCATGGCTTTCTCCACATTAAGTATTTTACCTCTTAAGGGTAGTATGGCTTGAAAGTTTCTATCTCTACCTTGTTTGGCAGTACCTCCTGCGGAATCTCCCTCCACCAAAAACAGTTCGCTTTCTTCAGGTTTCCGTGATGAACAATCGGCTAGTTTTCCTGGTAAACCGCTTCCGCCTAAAGGGGTTTTTCTTTGTACTAATTCTCGTGCTTTTTTTGCCGCTTGCCTTGCTTTAGCCGCTAATAAAACTTTTTGAACGATTTGCTTAGCTTCATTGGGATGTTCTTCTAAATAGTTCGTTAGCATTTCGGATACTATTTTATCCACGGCTGAACTTACCTCTGAATTTCCTAACTTAGTTTTTGTTTGTCCTTCAAACTGTGGTTCCATAACTTTTACGGATATCACAGCAGTCAAACCCTCACGAAAATCATCTCCAGTTATTTCAACTTTTTCCTTGGCTAAATTAATATTTTCATCTGCATATTTTTTTAGCGTCCTTGTTAAAGCTCTTCTAAACCCTGTAAGGTGGGTACCTCCTTCATGGGTATTAATATTGTTTACATAAGAATGTATATTTTCTGTATAGGAGGTGTTGTAACGCATGGCTACTTCCACAGGTACTTCATCTATCTCTCCTTCCATATGGATAATTTCTTCCATCAAAGGCTCTCTATTTCCATCTACGAATTCTACAAATTCCTCCAATCCTCTATCAGAGAAAAATGTTTCAGACTTTTCTGTTCCATCTTCTTCTAACTCTCTTTCATCTGTAAGAGTTATTGTAATTCCTTTATTTAAAAACGATAATTCCCTTAAACGGGTTGCCAAAGTATCATAATTAAAAATGGTTTGGCTAAAAATGGTAGAATCCGGTATAAAATTTACTTTGGTACCGGTATGTTCTGAAGTTCCTATTTCTTCTACGGAAGATTGTGCTACCCCCTTAGAATAGGTTTGTTGGTATTTTTTTCCGTTACGGTTTACAGTAGCTATAAGTTGTGTAGACAAAGCATTTACACAGGAAACTCCCACACCATGCAAACCTCCGGAAACTTTATAAGAATCTTTATCAAACTTACCTCCTGCTCCAATTTTAGTCATTACCAATTCCAAGGCTGATAATCCTGTTTGGGTATTTATATCCACGGGTATACCACGTCCATTATCTTTGACTGTAATTGAATTATCCTTCCCTATAATTACATTTATTGTATTACAGTAACCGGCAAGTGCTTCATCAATAGAGTTATCAACCACTTCATATACTAAGTGATGTAAACCTCTTATCCCTACATCCCCTATATACATGGACGGACGCATACGAACGTGTTCAATACCTTCTAATGCTTGTATACTATCGGCTGTATATTTTTGTTCGCTCATTTTATATTATGTGAAAATTTTGTATTAAATAATTTTTAGGTATTTACAAAAATACGAATATTTAATGGATTTATTTCATCCGTTAATCTTTTATAAGTGAAAATCATTGACGATTTATTTCATAAATTTTAGATAGGATAATGTGTCTTTTTTAGCAGAATTTTCTTCTTTTTTAGATTTATCTTTATCTTGATCTTTTTTTGTATCTTTTTTCTTAAAAAGTTCTTTAAAGCTATTGAAAGATCTTTTATATATGATACTTCCTCCATATGCTTGATTATCGGCTCCTGAATTTGAAAGTAATGAAGTTTCCAAACCAAAGGTAGAGGGTTTAGAAAATCCACTGATAATTAGTGAACCGTCTGCATCTGTGGATACGTCGTAATTAATTTTCGCACCATAAGTCCAAACATCAGCGGCGCTTTTTTGTTCTAAAGGCATATTTACGGATCCAATGATTGATAATCTTTTATTGAGATGCAAGGTGGGATCTAATGAGATTCTATCACTTGTATTATCTACTTTAGAACCTGCATTGTAAGATGCATTCAATGAGAAGGAATTATTTATGTTATTGATTACGGAGGTTAATTGTTTTAAAACTACATCGTAAGCAGAAGATGCGTAACTACTTCCTCCCATATTACTAGCTATGAAATTTCCAAATAATACTATTCCTGCTACTTGATTAAATTTCTCTCCTTCGTTGTTGTTTAATTTGGTTTTTAATTGTTCAGCAATGGAAGAGGACACATCTGCATTAATGTCAAAAGAAATTTCAGGTTTTGCTAAATTACCGGTTAGTAATGCTGTTACCGTTACATTGGAGGCTGGTACAGTTCCTATACCTAAGTAAGCACCTATATTACTTACAGATTTTGAATAGGTCGCTTTGATATCCATAATAGCAGCTGTTGGTGCTTGATTTTCCCATCGGATGGTACTTCCCGGGGTGATGTTAAAGTCTTTATTCAAAAACATCTTATAGTAGTACTTACTATTCTCAGCAATCGTATAGGTTCCATCCATGGTAATTACTCCGGATTGATTCATTTTAAATTTCAAGTTTTCAGTATTCCCTCTTACTTCTATATTATCCCCAGTTTCATCACTAATTATTATTTTTACTACTGAATTACTATGTGCGGTTACCTCTGCATTAATGGAAAATCCGGTAGGGGGTTTTTGTTCTGAAACAGGTGCATCTTCGTCTTTTTGTTCTGGCAAAAATTTTATATAGCTAATATCTGTAGCATTTGTGGTACTACTACTGTTTATAGTCAGCGAGCTACCGTTTAGGGCAGTTGCTTTTGCCGAAAGCTGAATTCCGGAAGCAGTAGATCCGGTTAATGAAAAATTTCCTGAGGCATAAACGGTTCCAAAAAACAAGTCATTATCTGTAATGGTTGTATTTAAGACTAATAATCTATTCGTGGAAAATTCTAAATCCATGCCCCATTCAGAGAAATTTTTAGTCATTAATGGCCCAAATACATTCCCTATCGTTCCGTCTTTAGTATCTCTTAGCTCAATATTGTCTAGAAGAAATATTCCATCAGAAATCTGTAAATCTTGATCTTTGGTTAGCTCATAATCTACTCCTGTAAAATTTAACTTAAATCCTACTTTGGACATTGTTAGTATCCCTTGATATTTAGGATTAGTTATATCTCCTGTTATATGAACTTCGCCAGTAGCTGTTCCTCTAAATCTAGACAATATACTTTGTAAAAAACTGCCAATGGGTGCTACATTCATTTCATTGGCAATAAGGTTAATATCTAATTGTGCCGGTAAACCTTTCTTATTTTGAATGTACCCATTAACTAAAAAATGTTTTCCTTTAGAATCTTCTAATTGAGCATCTATTTCATACTTATTTTCTAAGGAATTATAAATAGCGTCTACGTTTAAGTTGCCTAATGCTTCTTTATTAAATTTTAGACCTTTAATTTCAAAATCCACGATGGGTTTAAATTCTTTGGAAGTTTTAAGAATTTCCACGGTTCCGCTAGCTACACCTTCAAAGGTCATATCTTTAAGCAAATTGGCGGGAATTACTTTTTCTAAAAGAACATTATTCAGGTCTAAATCAAAATTATAGTTGTCGTTAGAAGAATATTCGCCTGAAAGCATTATTTCTGAATCTGTTGATCTTAAACCAATTTTTTGCAAACTCAACTTACCAGTAATAGTGTTGTATATTGCTATTGCTTCATTTGATTTAAATTCAGGATTTAAAGTCCATACTGTTTGAGGCATTTCAATATCTGATGGCTTAAATCCAAAAATAACATCATTCCCTTTTCTTGTTTGATATAAATTTAAATCAAAATTTGTTTTATTATCTTTGGTTTTTCCATAATTAAATTTAGTTGAAGCGAATAATGAATCATTCCTTTTAAAGCCAGAAAAATTTAAGTCGTTGATTGAATTATTTCCGATGCTTAAAGAGGATAAATTGCCCATAAACTGTTTGAGACTATCTGCCGTGTTTATAAATATATTGGGATTTTTTAGCTTTATGTTATCATAGTAAACATATTCTGAAATCATTTGCACTTGCAATTGGTTCTTATCTCCAATATATCTTCCCGTTAATGTTGTTCCTGGGGAAATATTAGCTTTAATCATTAAAAGATCAAACAAATCTTTTTGTACATCAAGAATAAATGAAAATTCTTTTCCTTTAAAAACTTTCTTAGGTTTATAGTTTACCAATAAACTTCCGACCCCTTCTTGCAACATGGCTGGAACTTCATTGAGCTTATAATTTCCATAAATATTTGCTGTAAGCATATTTGATGAGAAAATATCTAAATTTCTTAATCCATTGTCCATAGACGTTTGAATATTTATATCGTTGTAAGGAATTGGAATACTATCTTTAGTAATTGTTATGGAAGTAATATTAATTTTCCCCAATACATCATCTATGGTACTAAACTTAACATCTGCATTTACATCTCCTCTAAATATGGTATTTTTATCAACCACATTAGTAAAGTAAGAAATATCTAATTTATTGATTTCTGCATCAAAAGTGGTCTTTATGGTTTTCTGCGAGAAATCCAGATTCCCTTCAAAGTTAAAGGCTACGTGCTGATCGTTCGTATTAATATTACCTTTAAAAATTTTGTTATTGATTTTACCAACCACTGAAATTCCATGGATTTCTCTGTTATTCATCTGTAAATTAGACAAATACGCGTCAAATTTAGTATCCAAGTGATTCATATCAAAACCTTTACCATCAAAACTTATTTTAGACGTTATAGGACCTAAAGCAGAGGTCTTGGTAAATGGTGCTAAATTCAAATGATGGGTATTTAAAGTTCCTTTATATGTAGGAACATTTCCTGAATAATTGGATAATTGAACATCTGCAATTACCTCACCTATAGAACTTACAACTCTTCCTTTTGCTAAAATTTCCTGTTTATCTAAAGAAAAATCGCCTTTGTAATTAGCAATACCGACGTTGGAAAATACTTCCGGAATTTTTACTGATATAAATTTCGGCAACCATTTCGTTAAAGATGTATAAGATGTTTGCAAATGAGCTTTTTCCGTTAATAATGAAATGGATTTTTCCTTGTCGGAAGAAGCCATATCTTTAATAAATAAATAAGGAGCAGAATATATGGTATTCTCAGATGAAATTATAGGGTTAATCAACTTAAGATTATTTAACGTTCCTTCCGCTTTGGAAGAAGCAACCATTGTAGAATTTGAATCCCAGTCTTTAACAAAATAGCGTATGTCTTTTCCGGAAATTTTACTTCCTGGTTTTAAATCTAGATCCCAATTTACATGGTCTGAAAAATTAGTCATTCCATTCTCTTTTGTATAAGAGAAGATTAATTTCCCTAAAAGTAAAGAGGTATCTGTTTGAAAAAATAAATCTTCAAAAGCTAATTTTGTATCGGAATAATGTACTTTCCCTTTTATTTTACTAACATTATAACTTTCATTACGTCTAATTCCTTTAAATCTTAATTCATCAACCGTTACTTGTACATCTGAATTAAATACCGATACGGATGGAGCTTTTAGATATAAATGACTCGCATCTAACCAATATTGATCATTAGTAGGTAAATTTTGATTTACTATGGATAATTTACCATCAACAAGGTCTACTTTAACCCTTAATTTAAAGTCTTTGTTGGATGGCTCGTCAGATTTAAACTTTGTTATAAATTTATTAAAATTATCAGTATTTTCTCCCTTATAGGTAATAACCTGTACTATAGGTTTATTTAAAGTTATCTGATCAATTTCAATATCATTTACCTTTTTAATAAGTATATTTTTTAATAATGAGATTGTATTGGCATAAGCCTTTAATTCTTTTATTTGGATGAACTCATGTTGATGATGGTCTTTTACTATAGCATCATGCAAAATTATATTTCCTAAATAATCAACTTCTATACTTTGAACTGAAATTTCTGTTTTAAATTTATCATTTAGAAAACTTAAAGCTTTTTGTGCTATTTTTTCTTTAACTGAAGGTAAATTTAGTATAATTAATAGAGAGATTGCTATTACAAAAAAGAATCCTAAGGAGTACAAAGCTCCTTTCAGTATTTTAGTGAATATATTTTTTATTTTTAACTTTGCCATAAATGAAAACACCCATTATTTTAGGAATTGAATCGTCATGCGATGATACTTCAGCTGCAATCATACAAGGGAGAAAAATACTTTCAAATGTTGTGTCCACTCAAAAAGTACATCAAAACTATGGCGGAGTAGTTCCAGAGCTTGCCTCCCGCGCTCACCTTCAAAATATTGTACCTGTAATAGATCAAGCAATTCAATTAGCAAATATAACTAAAAAAGATATAAATGCGATTGCTTTTACTAGAGGTCCTGGTTTGTTGGGTTCCTTATTAGTGGGCACTAGTTTTGCTAAATCTTTGGCAATGGCTTTAAATATACCTCTTCTTGAAGTGAATCATATGCAAGGACATATTTTCGCCCATTTTATTGAAGAGGATAATTTAGAATCTCCTAGCTTTCCGTTTTTATGTTTAACAGTTAGTGGTGGACATACACAAATTGTGAAAGTAAACGACTATTTCTCATTCGAAGTTTTGGGTGAAACTTTGGACGACGCTGCTGGTGAGGCTTTTGATAAGATTGGTAAACTTATGGGTTTAAACTACCCTGCCGGGGCTATGATAGATCAATTGGCGCAATTGGGAGATCCAGAAAAGTTTAAGTTTCCCATACCAAAATTAGAGGGTCTAAATTTTTCTTTCAGTGGAATAAAGACTTCCGTAATGTATTTTTTACAAAAAAATCAGAATAATCCATCATTTATATCAGAGAATTTAAAAGATCTATGTGCTTCGGTACAAAATACAATTATTAAAGCCTTGCTCGTAAAAGTAGAAAAAGCTGTTGAAAGAACAGGGATTAAAAATATTGCAATTGCAGGAGGAGTTTCTGCCAATTCTGAATTAAGAAAAAAATTTAAAGACCTAGAAATTACTCATAATTGTAAAACTTATATACCTATAATAGAATACACTTCAGACAATGCTGCCATGATAGCAATTGTGGGTAGTTTAAAATACGAGAGAAGTTTATTTACAGATTTAAATGTTTCTGCATCTGCTAGATACCATTTATAATTAAAAATTTATGAGTTATAAAATTATTGCATGCTTCTTTTCTATTCTTACACTTTTCATTTTAACTTCATGCAATAAAAAAACTACGATTTTTGAAGAAAATTTTAAAAATAATTCCAACCGTTGGGATACCTTAACTTCTGTTTATATCTCAAATAAGATAAAAAATAATCAGCTCGTTCTAAGCAATCAATTAGATAATATTTTAAATAGCTCATTAATTCGTTTAGATTTTTTTAAAACGGAAGATAAATATTCCATTTCAAGCAACTTGATTTTTGATAAATTTTATGGAAACCATGGCTTAGGCGGACTAATTTTATTTTCTGACAGTAAAGACAATCCAAAAAATTTTATTTTTTTTGGTGTTAATTCACAAAATGAAATTGTAATTTCAGAAGAAAATGCTTCACCCAACCTTTCCAAAGTTTATTATAAGCAAAAAAATCAAGCTTATAAACAAGGCGAAACCAATATATTTAAATTAAAATATTTAGATAATCATTGGCAATTTTTAGTGAATAATAAACCCATTGTTACAATTCAAAATCAGTTAAAAAATAATTATTACATGGGTTTTGGAGTTATTAATTGCCAATTAACTTCCAATCATATCATTATTGAATCTGAATAAATTTTATTTAATAGTAAATTTTAAAAAATTCTTATAGTTATATTTTACTTCAAATTACTCCGCTACTTTTTATATAGAAGAAATACCAATGTATCCATTGGTATTTCCTAGCATAGTATAAATTTTATTTAAAAAATTAAATTACAATTATCTTACCTTTAATTGGATCATTTCTTTTTGGAAGCATAGTAGTATTCTAATGCTTTTGGCATAATCCTATTTAAGTCTTCAATTCTGTTTTTCGGATCCGGATGGGTAGATAAGAACTCCGGGGTTGAACTTCCCCCTGTGGCTTCAACCATTCTCTCCCAAAATATAGGAGCTTGTCTTGGATCATAACCTGCCATAGCCATTATATATAATCCCATTTCATCAGCATCGGATTCCTGTTTACGACCATATTTAAGTAAAGTTACACCACTGGCTACGGGGTAAAGTTCACCAATCACTCCATTTAACAACTGATTATTGGTCACTCCCCCTAACAATTGTCCGCCTAATTGTGAAACATATGTTTGAGAAATCTTCTCAGCGCCATGACCTGCCAACGCATGTGCAATTTCATGTCCAAGCACAACAGCTAATCCTGTATCATCCTTACAAACAGGTAAAATTCCAGAATAAACGGCTACTTTACCACCAGGCATACACCAAGCATTAATATTTTTAGGATCCTCAATTAATACAAATTGCCACTCATACCCTTCCAAGGCAGAAGATTTCCCAATCGAAGCATAATATGCTTCCGCTGCGGCCTTAATTCTATTTCCAACCTCACTTACTTCCTTTGCATCTTTAGTACCCTTAATAATCTTGCTTGAGGTTAATACTTGACTATATTGTTGAAATGAAGAAGGTAAAATCTGGGAATTAGACACAAAACTTAATGATTTTCTGCCTGTTAGTGGATTGGTTGCACAAGAGGCAAGTGTTAAAGCAATCCATGTACTTACTAATATTTTTTTAACTTTCATATTTAATAATTAATCTCAATTATATAGTAAATTTATTAATTAAGTTCTTAAATTTGCAAAATTATATAAAATAAAATTTTAGAACATATGTCTTATTTATTTACTTCCGAGTCTGTCTCAGAAGGACATCCAGATAAAATAGCTGATCAAATTTCTGATTCTATTTTAGACAATTTTTTGGCTTTTGATTCTGAGTCTAAAGTTGCTTGTGAAACTTTAGTTACTACAGGACAAGTGGTATTGGCTGGAGAAATAAAATCTAATACTTATATAGACGTTCAAAAGATAACTAGAGATATTATAAAAAAAATTGGTTATACCAAAAGCGAATATAAATTTGAAGCAGATTCTTGTGGTATTTTATCTGCTTTACATGAACAATCGCAAGATATAAACAGAGGGGTTGACAAAGAAAAGAAGGAAGACCAAGGAGCTGGAGATCAAGGAATGATGTTTGGTTATGCGACCAATGAAACCAAAAACTATATGCCATTAGCTTTAGATATTTCTCACAATATACTAAAGGTTCTAGCTAAAGTTCGTAAGGATGGAAGTGAGATGACTTATTTGCGCCCAGACGCTAAATCTCAAGTAACTATTGAGTACGATGATCATAACAAGCCTAAACGCATTGATACCATAGTTTTATCCACGCAACACGACATGTTTGATGAAGACGAAAAAGTAGTTCTAAATCAAATAGAGAAAGATGTTAAAAATATTATTATTCCTAAAGTAAAAGCTCTTGCATCTAAAGAAATCCAAGACTTATTTGACGATAATATTATTTACCATATAAACCCAACTGGTAAATTTGAAATTGGAGGTCCTCATGGAGATACAGGGTTAACAGGTAGAAAAATTATTGTAGATACTTATGGCGGAAAAGGCGCACATGGTGGTGGAGCCTTTTCAGGAAAAGATCCTTCCAAAGTAGATCGCTCTGCGGCTTATGCAACCAGACATATTGCTAAAAATTTGGTGGCTGCCGGGGTTGCGGATGAAGTTTTAGTGCAAGTATCCTACGCTATAGGGGTTACAAAACCTTGTGGAGTATATATTAATACATTTGGAACTTCTAAAGTTGAATTAACTGATGGTGAGATCGCTTTAAAAGTTGAAAAACTTTTTGATTTAAGACCTTATTCCATTGAAAAACGTTTAAAGTTGAGAAATCCTATATATGCTGAAACTGCCGCTTACGGACATATGGGAAGAGATAATGAAACAGTAGTTAAACGATTTGAAAGAAGTGGTGAAAATGGTAAAATTGAAGTTAAGGAAATTGAAGTGGAATTGTTTACATGGGAAAAACTTGATTATGTGAACGAAATAAAATCTTCTTTTAACATTAATTAAACATTAAATTCAAAATGCCTAAAATCTTAGCCATTGACTTTGGCGAAAAAAGAACGGGTTTGGCTGAGACTGATGATCTTCAAATCATTGCAAGTGGACTAGCAGGAATTCTTACTAAAGACTTAATCTCGTTCTTAAGTAAATATATGAAGAATAATTCCGTACAAAAAATAATAATAGGTCTTCCTACTCGTTTGGATGGTACCATGTCTGTGATTGAAAACTCTATTCAAGAATGCATTAAGAAAATAAATTGTTTATTTCCTAGCGTTCCTATTGAACGTATAGATGAAAGATTTACCTCTAAAATAGCCGCTCATGCCATAAGTTTAAGCGGTAAAAATAAAAAGCAAAGAGAAAACAAACATTTGTTGGACGAAGTAAGTGCTACTTTAATTCTTCAAACTTATTTAGATAAAAATATTAAGTTATGATTTTACCTATATATGCCTATGGTGAGCCTATATTACGAAAAAAAACTATGAATATTGATAAAGATTATCCTGAATTAGATAATCTTATTGTTAATATGTTTGAAACTATGTATAGAGCCAATGGGATTGGTTTAGCAGCTCCACAAATTGGCTTAAATAAAAGACTTTTTATAATCGATGCTGCTCCACTTGCAGAAGATGAAGAATACTCTGACCTTAAGAATGAACTTCTGAATTGTAAAAAAGTATTTATTAATCCTAAAATTATTCATACAGAAGGAGACCCTTGGAAATTTAATGAAGGTTGTTTAAGTATTCCTGATATAAGGGAAGATATTGCAAGGCCAGAAAAAATCACCATTGAATATTACGATGAAAATTGGAAATTTCATACAGAAACATTTGGGGACATTAGAGCACGAATTATTCAGCATGAATACGATCACATAGAAGGTATTTTGTTTACAGACCTTTTATCGCCTTTAAAAAAGAAATTATTAAAAAGTAAATTAACACAAATTAGTAAAGGAAAAATTAAGGTGGATTACAGAATTAAATTTCCATCCAACTAAAATATTTATTAAAAACTAAAATTATAACTCAAACATATGGATCTTACTAAAGTTATATCTATTACTGGAAAGCCTGGTTTATTCGAACTTTTATCGCAAACCCGAGGAGGATTTATCGTTAAAGATTTAGATGCACAAAAAAAATCATCTATCAATGCAAATAGCCAAGTAAGTTTAATACAAAACATCTCAATTTATACCCAAGATTCTGAAGTTTCTTTAATTTCAGTGTTTATCTCCATAGCACAAAAACACAATTTTCAAGAACTGAAGTTTGAGAAAAATAATTCTGAAGCCTTACATTCTTTAATGAAAGAAGTACAACCGGATTATGCTCAAGATAGAGTTTACAATTCCGACTTAAAAAAACTTTTCTCATGGTATAATATTTTGATAAAAAATAAAATTTTAACAGAAGAAGGTGTTAAAACTTATTTAGCAAATATGGCACAGGTGGAAGCAGAAAATAACCAAGAGGTTTCAGAAAACAACCAAGCCCCGCTAGATATAGAGGTTACTGAGAGAAAAGCTTCTAAAAAAGCTGAGAAAAAAGAATCTAAGCCTAAAACTAAATCAGAAGAAAAAAGTAAAACTTCAAAAAAGAAGATTGATCAATAAAAGCATAAAGCTTAAAAAATCATAAGTTTATTAAGGTATCAAATTTTTTGATACCTTTTTAATTTAATTTTTACTTGAATATGAGTACTAGAGAAAAACAATTGGAATCTTTTAATAAACTCTTAGATATTATGGATCAACTAAGAGAAGAATGTCCTTGGGACAAAAAACAAACCTTCCAAAGTCTGAAGGATCTAACTTTGGAGGAAACTTATGAGTTGCTAGAAGCTATAGAAAATAAAGATTTCGAAGAGATAAAAAAAGAATTGGGGGATCTTATGCTTCATCTAGTATTCTACTCTAAAATTGCTTCGGAGAGTGATAAATTTGATATTGGCGATGTACTAAATTCTATATGTGATAAACTTATTTATAGGCATCCACATATTTATGGTTCAGTAAATGTAAAGGATGAAAATGATGTGAAACAAAATTGGGAAAAATTAAAATTAAAAGAAGGAAGAAATTCCGTTCTTGAAGGAGTGCCCTCCTCCCTACCATCAATGATCAAAGCATACCGAATCTTAGATAAGGTAAAAGGAATAGGCTTTGATTTCAAAAATGAATCCGAGGATATAAATAAAATTAAAGAAGAAATTGAAGAATTTGAGAATGAGAATGACTTAGAAAATAAAGAGAAAGAATTTGGAGATATTTTATTTTCACTTATAAATTTTGCACATAGACAAAATATAAACCCTGAGAATGCATTGGAAAAAACGAATAGAAAATTTATAACAAGATTCCAGACTATGGAATATTTAATTAAGAATAAAAATTTAGAAATTGAAAATCTATCTTTGAATGAATTGAATTTTTTTTGGGATGAAGCAAAATCCATATGTAATAAATAAAATCCTATATTTTTACTAAAAAAATTTGTAATATAGAAAAATGCTATTATCTTTGCACCACTAAAAAATAATAGTTCAGTTATTAATTTAACGACTATATAATGATCCGGTAGTTCAGTTGGTTAGAATACCTGCCTGTCACGCAGGTGGTCGCGGGTTCGAGTCCCGTCCGGATCGCTAAATTTTACATTTTACTACCTTGATCCGGTAGTTCAGTTGGTTAGAATACCTGCCTGTCACGCAGGTGGTCGCGGGTTCGAGTCCCGTCCGGATCGCTTTAAAAATTGATAATGATACATTATCAATTTTTTTTTACATATATATATAAGTTTTTGTACTTATCCTATTCCATTGTAAAATATATCATTAATCTACTTTAATATAAATTAATACATTGCATATAGTTTATTAATCCTATTATTTTGTTTACTAAATTTACATCTGAGATGGTCTAACTTTTGCTTTTAAAAAAATTTTCTGTAATCTTTAAACATTATTACTTTTTCATGCTTTTTAGATACCAAATAGCTTATATTACAAATCTTATCCATAATATCTTTCAAGATGGAAATAAGCAAATGATTGGAAATATTAATTTAATATCACTAGTCATCTATGGTTATTTTAAATCATTTAAATATATTTAGAAATTCAGACGTTGATTTTTTCCAAGATATAGATATTGACTTTCTAAAAGTAAAATAGCTTTTGTTAAAATTTAAGTCTATTAAGTAAATTTTGTATAAAGTTTAAAAAAATTTTAAAATCTAAAGATGTTCAATAACATAATATGAAAAAAATTATCGCATATCCTCTTTCAATAATTTATTATTTATTGTTTGGGTCTACACTAGTAATCTTTCATTTCATTCAATGGATCTGTTTAAATCTTTTTGGTTATGGTGCACATAAAAAAAGTGTAGATATCATGTGTTTTTTTCTGGTAGCAAATACTTATGTTTTAGGAACACGTTATAAGGTTTTAGGGTTAGATAAAATACCTTCCAACGTGCCTTTAATTATAGCGGCCAATCATCAAAGTTTATACGATACAACTAGTATTGGATGGTTTTTTAGAAAGTTTCATCCAAAATTTATTAGTAAAATTGAACTTGGTAAAGGTATACCTAGTATTTCATATAATTTAACCCACGGCGACTCCGTTTTAATCGACAGAAAAGATCCTAAACAATCGTTATCAGCAATAAAAACTATGGCTGAGTATATTGAAAAAAACAATAGAGCGGCTGTTATATTCCCAGAAGGTACACGAAGTAAAACAGGAAAACCTGGTATGTTTGCAAAAGCAGGTCTTAAGATACTATGTAAGAATTCACCATCCGCATACGTTGTACCTGTAACTATTAATAATTCATGGAAAATGACGCTTTGGGGAGCATTTCCTATGGGCATTGGAAATTGTATAGAATTATTAGTTCATGATCCCATAAAAGTAAACAGCATGTCATTGGATGAGTTATTTATAGAAACCGAAAATCAAATTGTTAATCATATTAACAATGATTATATAGTTTAAATTTAATTTCATAAAATTTTTTTGAATTGATTTCTTTTGAATATATATTTTAAACATCTAAATAAAATCTTGATCATCGATCACTTATATCTCACTTTATCATATAATTTTAAAGTACAACAATAATTACTTTAATCCTTACTAAATATAATTCTTTTACTTCATTATTTTTTTGTTAAAATACAACCGTATAAACAACTAAAAGTAATAATATTAGTATATTCGCGAGGCATAATTTAGGGAATATGAAATTAAGTTTTAAAAAACTAAACAACCTTGTAGGATTATTAGTATTTATCATTGCTGCAATAACATATTTATTAACCATAGAGCCTAATTTTAGTTTTTGGGACTGTGGTGAATATATTTCTTCCGCTGTAAAGCTTGAAGTTACTCACTCTCCAGGAGCCATATTTTTTCAGTTGTTAGGAGCTGTTTGGGCCATCTTAGCTATGGGTGACGGTACCAAATATTCTTTGGTTATCAATGCCATGTCTGCAATTATGAGTGCTTTAACCATTCTATTCCTTTTTTGGACAATTACGCATTTAACAAGAAAACTTTTATTTTCTAAAATAGAACTTGATGATTTAACTGCTTATCAAAAAGCTACTTTAATACTTAGTGGTGCAGTAGGTGCGCTAAGTTTTACTTTTACAGATACTTTTTGGTTTTCAGCTGTCGAAGGTGAAGTGTATGCAGCTGCATCTTGCTTTACGGCTTTGTTACTTTGGTTAATGTGTAAATGGGAAAATGATGACAGTTCTAGATCCGATCGATGGATTGTTTTAATTTCTTTAATCATTGGTTTATCCGTTGGCGTTCACTTAATGGTAATTTTAATCGTACCTACCCTAGGCTATATTTACTATATAAAAAAGTACACATTTACTTGGAAAAGCTTTATAATAGCTAGTGCAGTCATTGGATTTGTATTCATATTGGTATTTAAAGTTATTTTCCCTTACACCATGTCCTTTTTTGGTAAATCGGAAATTTTCTTTGTAAATAAACTACAAATGCCATTTAACACGGGTTCAATTTTTGCCTTTATTGTTATTGTCTTAGTTTTCTATTTCGGTTTAAAATATACACATAAACATAAACTAAGTTTAGTACATACCATAATACTTTCAATTTTATTTATGTTAATAGGTTTTTCAAGCTGGTTAGCTTTGCCTATTAGAGCTCAGGCTAACACCCCCATCAACCTAAATGATCCTGACAATGCAATTGGAATGCTAGATTATTACAACCGTGCGCAGTATGGAGATTGGCCCGTATTTTATGGTGCAAATTATACCGCTTACTTAGATCCTAACGGTATCATTGGTACAGAAGATAACGGTCCTATTTATGAAAAAAATGAAGAAGAAGGTAGATATATAGAAACCGGTAGACGCTTTAACTATAAATTTAATCCTGAACATATAAGCCTCTTACCTAGAATGTATAGTCCTGATGCTGGAGCTATGGAAAATTATGGTTTAATGGAAGGTTACCCCAAATTCTCATTAAATCCCTCATTCTATCAAAATCCAGAGGCACAAAAAATTTATGAGGATTTAAATTCTAAACTAGAAAATGGAAGCATTAGAATAAGAGATTACCAAGTTGCCAAACAAAATGATTTATTAAAGGTACAGAAACCTACACTGGGTCAAAATTTAGATTTCATGATGACCTACCAGATGGGATATATGTTTATTCGTTACTTGTTATGGAATTTCGTAGGAAAGCAAAATGATATACAAGGCAATTACGAAAGTACTAAAGGAAATTGGATTAGTGGAATTAATTTTATTGATAAAATGCATTTGGGAGATCAGAGTAAACTTCCTGCTACCTATGTAAACAAAGCAACGAATAAATATTATTTTCTTCCTCTAATACTTGGTTTTATAGGATTTTTCTTTCAACTAAACCGAGATCCTAGAAGAAATTTTGCGTTAATTGCTATTTTCCTACTTTCAAGTGTTGGTATTATTTTATACACAAGCATTAAAGCTTTTGAACCTAGAGAAAGAGATTATGCCTTAGTGACTAGCTTTTTTACATTTGCCATATGGATAGGATTAGGCGTATCTGCCATCATGCATCAATTCAAAAAAAATAATCAGAAAAAAATCGGCTTAATTTTAGGAATTTTAACTCTTGGAATCCCTCTTTTAATGGGTTTTCAAAACTGGGACGATCACGATAGAAGCAGAAGATATACTGCCTATGATTTTTCTAAGAGTTACCTAGAAGGATTGGATAAAAATAATCCTATACTTTTTGTGTATGGTGACAATGATACTTACCCACTATGGGCTTTGCAAGAAACGGAAGAATTTCGGCCAGATGCCAAGGTTATTAATTATACTTTACTAGGAACTGCATGGTACATAGATCAAACACACAGAAAAACATATTCCGCCCCTTCCCTCCCTCATTCATTATCACATGAAGAATATAGAGACGGTGTTAACGATCAAATAATGTTGCTAAATAAGAATTTCTGGAGCCAACTTTTCCAGCAAATTCCTGCCAAGGATCTTCCAGAAGAATTTATTAAGTTTAAAAAGTTTGCAACTCAAGATAGCCTTTCTGCTAAAGAAGCAATAAATTTTTTAAAAAATAAAGATGATCAAAAAAGCCTAAAAAATTTACTTGCGACTGTCTATGATGATAGAGATCTTAATAAAGATGATATTGGACTACTTCCAGTAAATAAATTCTATATACCTGTAAATAAAGAAAATGCTTTAAAATATGGAATTGTAAAACCTGAAGATGCTGATTTAATGGTAAATGACATAGTTTTAACCATAGGAAGATCTTCCTTAGGTAAAGATGGACTAGCCATGCTAGATTTATTAGCCAATTATAACTGGGATCGATCTATTTACTTTAGTTCCGGAGGAACTTACTCTCCATCCAATCTAATGTATGCGAACAATTATTTAGAATATCAAGGCTTAGTATCAAAGCTATCACCTATATATACTCCTAATGATGAATTAGGGAACTTAGGTAGAGTGAATCCTAACACTCTGTATCAATTAGTAAAAAATTATAAGTTTGGAAATTTAAAAGATCCCAAAGCTTATTTTGATGAAACTTGTAGAAGTAATATCATTAATTACCGCATATCTTTAGGTAGAACGGCTAAAGAATTAGCTAATATTGGTGAAAATAAAAAGTCTAATGAAATACTTGAACTAATAAATACTGAAATTCCTTTAAGTATGTATCCCGCAACTCCTTCATACAATTCTATAATTACTTCTTACCTACAAATTGGTAAAGAAGAAGAAGGATTAAAACTTGCTGATATTTATAAAAATCAATTACTTGACGAATTGAACTATTATTTATCACTATCCCCTAAATCACAGACCTTTGTTATTGATGACATGGATAATCTTTCTAATTCCTATACCTATTTAATTAGTGAAATTGCCAATACTTATTTAAAAATGAATCAAAAAGAAAAGGCAGTTAAATTCATAGACAATTCAATGAAACCTTTGGACAAAAGATTGCAAGAATTTAAAACATTAGGGAAAAATAGTAAAAATACTTATTCCGCTTCCTTTAATAATTTGAAGTTTTCTTATGGGCAAATGTTTCAATTATTGCATTCTATAGATTCAGTTTATGGAAAACAAAAAGCAGAAGAAATATTGAATGTTTACGAGGAATTAAAATAATATTTTATAATATTGCAAAAAATTCAGGCTGCGTAGTTCAACTGGATAGAATATCAGATTTCGGCTCTGAGGGTTGGGGGTTCGAATCCCTCCGCGGTCACAAGGACAACTCGCTATATTAGCGAGTTGTCTTTTTTTTAAAGATTTAGGAAGATAGTATAAAAGATAAAACATTGGAAAGTATTGTTATAGAGAAAATCTTAGCTTTAAGTCGTGAAATTAGACAATACTATTGACAAATTAAACTCCATGTTAATAAATAAAATTTAGTGAAAGTCCACAACACAGAAAGAATTTTAATATATCGAAAGAAAGAGCATAATATCGAAAAATAAAATATTCGTTTACATTCTTAGAATTCTTTATTGTATAGGAGATTTATACATAAGATGTAGCTAAATTTTAATGAATTACAAATAAAAAAAAACTAAAATATGAAAATTTATAATTTACCATTTATATATCTCACCTTTTCTGTGTTTTTATGTTTACTCATGCCCTATCTTGTTCAAAGAGGTATGTTTTTAGATGGTGTAACCTATGCTACTATGTCAAGAAATTTTGCGGAAGGAATATCTACTACCCAAAAACCTATATACACAGATTTATATCCATTTTACGAACAACCTGTGCTTGGCTTTTTGATACAATCTGTTTTTTACAAAATATTAGGCAATAGTATATACGTAGAAAAAATTTTTTCTATGCTAATGGCTGTTTTAAGTCTTATAGGATTAGTATTATGTTGGAAGATATTTACTAAAAAAACTTCCATATTATTTTCTTTCTGGATGCCTGCTTTAATATGGATAACAATCCCTTTAGTCTCATGGACATTTAGCAATAATATGTTAGAGAGTATAATTACTGTATCAAGTATTTTTTCTGTCTATTTTTCAATAAAGTCATTTCAAAAGCAAAGATTTCTATATACAATTATATCTTCTATATTTATAATTTTCGGCTTTTTAGTTAAGGGTCCCGTTGGAATTTTCCCTTTAGTTACGCCTATAATTTTTGGTTTTATTTTCAATAGAAGAAAAGAGGGTTTTTACAATTTTATCCTAACCTTCATTTCATGTATTTCAATATTATTACTTATTTTTTATACTTTTCCTGCTCTAAAAATCAATATTATAAAATATTTTGAGGTTCATTTATTACCTGCTATTAAAGATGAAAGAGAAATAAGTACCAAATACAGAGGTTTTATAATGTGGAAAGCCTTAATACAGCTATGTATACCATCAATTTTAGTATTAGTTTTCATCTTTATAAATAGATATAAGAGAATTAAAAATGAAGTCCCTTTTTTTAAAGAAGCCTTATTTTTTGTTTTAATCGCATTATCTGCATCATTACCTTTAATGATCACCCATAAACAACGAAAATATTACTTAACCACCTCTCTAATTTATTATAGTCTAGCTTTTGGTTTTTTATTAGCTCCATGGGTAAATTATTATATAAAAAAAATAAATTTAAAATATAGAAAAGCAATAATATATGGTTCCTTTTTTTTAGTATTCATTACTATATCCATTTGTATTATCAGATTTGACAAATACTCTAGAGATAAAGAATTAATTGAAGATGTACTTTATATATCAGACAAGCTCCCTCCACACACTGTTATATCTTTCGAAGATTGTTCTAACTATCTATTAAATGCGTATATGTATCGTTTAGGGTATTTAAACCTTGACTGCTCAGATGATAAACATATATACTACTTAACTGTTAAAGAAAATAGTTTACCAGATAATTTAAAAAACCTTTATGTAAAAGAAAAGGAATTAAATATATATACCTTATATAAGAGAATAAAATAATTAGTTTTTGATACATATTTGTTACAATTATACGTAATAAACAAATAACTAAATCAAAACTATATCCCTGCACGTTCACAATTGCTTATAAATCAAGAATAAATAACACTTAAAAAACAGACTATACATTTATAAAACATTTGTTTATATAAATACAGCTAAAATGGAAAAACTAATTCAATTATCCTCTTTTAAAACAAACTTTAGAACAAATAAAATCTTTGTTCTAATGAATACCAGATTTGTTCTAAGAACACAGCCTAATAAAAAGGGAGAGCATCGTATGTATAATTATATTTCTTAAAAGTAAAACAGAAAGTAATACTTATATTTATTTCTAATAAAAATGTTTACCTCCCCCTCACTTTTTTATAGGATTATTAAGGAGAGTATTTAAGAAATACAACCAATAAAAAAGCAAGAAGTTTAATCTTCTTGCTTTTGGTGGTAAATATTTAATTTATTTTTAACCGAAAGGAGTACCTGAAAACATATCAGTTATATCTATAGCAATACTTAAATCTAATTGCGGTTTGGTAACTAAAGAAGAACAGCCACTAAACATATTAGAAAAAATTAATCCACTAGAAGTATTTAATTTAGGAATACTTGTTAAAGCAGTACAACTACTAAACATTCCTGCAAAATTAGTACCCTTAGAGGTGTTAAAATCTGGTACACTTGTTAAAAAATAACACATATAAAACATACCTCCAAAGTTTTCTCCCTTAGAAGTATCTAATTTAGGAATGGTAGTTAAAGAATTACATACCGCAAACATATAACCGAAATCAGTACCTTTAGAAGTATCTATTAAAGGAATTGTTTCTAAAGAAAAACATCTTCCAAACATATTGTTAAAATTTGTAATATTTTTTGTACTAAATTTAGGAACTTTCTTTAATTCAAAAGCTTCAAAAAACATATCCTTAGCACTTGTAAGCCTTTCTCCATCCGATACATCAGGTAAATAATGCATCTGCGCTCCTTTAGGAGTTATTCTAACAGCTGTTTTCTCTTTATTATACCATCCAAAATACCCGGTATCAATCCAAGCTTCTTGTATGGTAGGTAATTGATTTTCTGATCCGCTTTCTGATTCGTTTTTAGGATATAATTTAGCTATAAAGGCTTTATCTCCTTCGGATAGTTCGTAATTAGCTAGTAGTTTTAGGGTTTGGGAACGTACATAGTAGGGCCATGCCATTACAGAGGCTTCATCAAGTTCTTTGGTTTCTAAGAGTTGTAGGGTATTTTCTGAGGTTAGGGGATCAAAGACATATTGTCTTATTTCTGCCCAGTCCATAGTATAGCCTTCAAAGAAGTCTTCCCAATAGGTTTGTAGTTTTTCGGGGTTTCTCCAATATCCGTTCTCTGTCCATTGTTGGTGTCGTTGTTCGTAGTCTAATCCTAGGATTTGTCCAAATACTCGTAGTACGTCTCCTTTGAATTGTTGTTCATCTTGGTATTGTAAGCCTCCGAATACGGCGGTGGGTTGATTGGGATCACTTATTTTTTTTGCGTCGTTCCCAGTATAAGACCAGGTTAACCAGTCATTTCCTTTCCAGTCAAAGGCGATTCGTACGTCTGCTTTTTGTCCGGATTCTACATAGTGGAATTGGATTCCTGCGTATTGTTCCCATTCGCTGGCTATGTCTTTTATTTTTTTTATTATGGTGGGATCTGTGGGAGTGTTGATAAATTTAATGTATATGCCTGCGTCTTGATTCCATCTTTTGGAGCCGTCGGAGACTCCTAAGCTTTGTACTCCGATTGGGGTTTGGGTTCCATACCAGCGTATTTGATGCAAAGTGGGTTGAACTTCATTTTTGGTAATGCCATCGGTTAGGTCATCACTACAGCTACTTAATAGCAAAAATAAACAACTAAAGATTAATAAAATTTTTTTCATTTTTTATGTTTTATATTTTGTAAATATATTTACTTATATATTAATTAAGTATAAATAATATTATTATTTATGTTTTTTATTTTACTATTTATACTCCAGAAAGAAAGGTAATTATTAAAAAAGCAAGTAGTTTAAACTACTTGCTTTTGGTTAGACATCTATTATTTATTTTTTAGGCGAAAGGGGTACCTTCATACATGTCTTGTACATTTGCTGTAGCAGATATATTTAATTCCGGTTTGGTTTTTAAAGATTTACAACCTGCAAACATTGAAGTAAAAGTAATTCCTTTAGAAGTATTTAATTTAGGTATAAAAGTTAAGGAAGTTGCTCCTTCAAACATATAATTAAATCGAGTTCCTTTAGAAGTATCCAGCAAAGGTATAGTTATTAAAGAAGTACATCCATAGAACATAGCATCAAAACTAATACATTTAGAAGTATCAAGATGGGGTATAGTTTTTAATGTGTTACAATTGAAAAACATACCTCCGAAGATAGTACCATTAGAAGTATCTAAGGCAGGAATAATTGTTAATGAATTACAACCTGCAAACATTGCTCCAAAATTTGTTCCTGAAGAAGTATCTAATAAAGGTATACTAGTTAAGGAGATACAATTGTAAAATATATCTTCAAAATTAAGTCCTGAAGAAGTATCATACAAAGGTATAGAAATTAAAGAACTACAATTAGAAAACATACCCATAAAGTTCTTAATGTTTTTGGTATTAAATTTTGGCGCTTTTTTTAATTTAGAATTCAAAAACATATGTTTAGCAGAATTTAACTGTTCTCCATCCGATACATCCGGTAGATACTCTTGTTGTTTACCCAATTCTGTTATTCGAAGTGCCACTGTACCCTCTTTCCACTCTAGACCAGTATTTGAAAGTGTTCTCCACTCAAAATACCCGGTATCAATCCAAGCTTCTTGTATGGTAGGTAATTGATTTTCTGATCCGCTTTCTGATCCGTTTTTAGGATATAATTTAGCTATAAAGGTTTTATCACCTTCAGATAGTTCGTAATTGGCTAGTAGCTTTAGGGTTTGGGAGCGTACATAGTAAGGCCATGCCATTACAGAAGCTTCATCCAGTTCTTTGGTTTCTAAGAGTTGTAAGGTGTTTTCTGAGGTTAGGGGATTGAAAACATATTGTCTTATTTCTGCCCAGTCCATAGTATAGCCTTCAAAGAAGTCTTCCCAATAGGTTTGTAGTTTTTCGGGGTTTCTCCAATATCCGTTCTCTGTCCATTGTTGGTGTCGTTGTTCGTAGTCTAATCCTAGGATTTGTCCAAATACTCGTAGTACGTCTCCTTTGAATTGTTGTTCATCTTGGTATTGTAAGCCTCCGAATACGGCGGTGGGTTGATTGGGATCACTTATTTTTTTTGCGTCGTTCCCAGTATAAGACCAGGTTAACCAGTCATTTCCTTTCCAGTCAAAGGCGATTCGTACGTCTGCTTTTTGTCCGGATTTTACATAGTGGAATTGGATTCCTGCGTATTGTTCCCATTCGCTGGCTATGTCTTTTATTTTTTGTATAATCGTGGGATCTGTGGGAGTGTTGATAAATTTGATGTATATGCCTGCATCTAGATTCCATCTTTTGGAGCCGTCGGAGACTCCTAAGCTTTGTACTCCGATTGGGGTTTGGGTTCCATACCAGCGTATTTGATGGGAGGTGGGTTGAACTTCGCCTGTGGTAATGCCTTCGGCTAGGTCATCGCTACAGCTACTAAATAATAATAGCAAGCAACTAAATATAAAGAAAAGTTTTTTCATTTTTTTATGTTTTATATTTTGTAAATATAAAACATAAAAAAATATTAATATAAAAAAGTGATATTTTATATTATTTATTTTTGCTTTATGTTTGAACAATTAAATGTATAAATATTATTTATTGAATAAATCAAAAAAAAGAGTTCCTAGAAACTCTTTTTCATTTTAATAATTCAAATATCTACTTAAATGGATTTTCAGCCAAAGCTTTGGGGTCTAATCTAATTCGATTAATTCCTGATTCTGCATACATAGCCGGAACATCTTCAGCTACACCTTCAATCAGTAAAGTATCCTTAGCTGGGAAATGATAAACTTTATTGCTATAAGAAAATTGGTTATTATTTATGTAAAAGTCTACTACTAGAAAAGCATCCACCGGCTGATCTGTTGTATTTACCACCATACATGTATAATAAACATCGTATTTTAATTCTCCATTGGTATTAATAGGCTCATTTTTAGATGCAATTAAAGTTGCTTGGTACTGAGGAAATTGATTGGCTGACAGACCTTTAGGAATATCATCATCTGAAGAACAAGAGATAGTTATTCCAGTGATTAATAGAACAATCGATAATAAAAAAATGTTTTTCATGTTAAATTTTTTTTCAAATATATAAATTTTTTATACCTAATTAACATAAATAATACTTTTTCAAATAGATATCCTTTAATTTGAAAGAGTTTAATTTATCAATTATACAAAATTTAAGATATAACGAAATGACTTATTGATTCACAAAATAAAAAAAATTGAACCAAGATTGGCTCAATTTTCTTTCAATTTATATTAAAACTATTTTATTGTTATTTAGATAGTATACACACTTTAGTTCCATTTTTATCCTCGTTCAGGTCTATCTGAATAAAATCTCCTTCGTGGATTGAAGTATTAATAATTTCTTCCGCAATGACGTCCTCAATATATTTTTGGATTGCTCTTTTCAAAGGTCTAGCTCCAAAATTTTTATCCCAACCTTTTTCAATGATAAATTCTTTTGCCTCTTGGGTCAATTCAATTTTATATCCTAATTTTTCAATTCTTTCATAGACTTTTCCAAGTTCAATATCAATTATTTTAGATATATCTTCCTTATCTAAATTATTAAATATAACAACATCATCAATTCTATTTAAAAATTCAGGAGCAAAAGTTCTTTTTAGTGCATTTTCTAAAGTTGATTTAGCCCTAACTTCTGAATTAGATTTTTTGGCTGAAGTACCAAAACCTACCCCATCACCGAACTCTTTTAGTTCACGAGTACCTATATTAGAAGTAAGAATAACGATCGTATTTCTAAAATCTATTTTTCTTCCTAAACTATCTGTTACATGACCATCATCTAAGATTTGCAGAAGAATATTAAAAACATCTGGATGTGCCTTTTCAATTTCATCAAGTAAAATAACGGCGTATGGTTTTCTCCTAACAGCTTCAGTAAGCTGTCCACCTTCTTCATATCCTATATATCCCGGAGGAGCACCTACTAATCTGGAAACCGCAAATTTTTCCATATACTCACTCATATCAATTCTAATTAAAGCATCTGGAGAATCAAACAATTCCTTAGCCATTACTTTAGCCAATTGAGTTTTACCAACACCTGTTGAACCTAAAAAAATAAATGTACCTATGGGACGGTTAGGATCTTTTAAACCAGCTCTATTTCTCTGTATAGCCTTAACCACTTTATCTACTGCCTCGTCTTGCCCTATAATCTTGCCTTTCATTAAATCTTTCATTTGAGCCAGTTTTTTTAGCTCTCCTTCTGCTACGCGTTGTACAGGAATTCCGCTCATCATTGAAACCACTTCCGCAACATTATCTTCGGTTACAATTTCTCTTTTTTCTTTAGATGCATTTTCCCAATTTCTTTGTGCCTGAGCCAATTTAGCCTCTGTTTCTTTTTCTAAATCTCTTAACCTTGCAGCCTCTTCATACCTTTGCTGTTTAATAGCTGTGGTTTTATTTTCTCTGGCATCTTCGAGCTCTTTTTCATAATTTAAAATTTCCTGAGGAACTTTTATATTTTTAATATGTACTCTAGAACCCGCTTCATCAAGCGCATCAATAGCTTTATCTGGAAGATATCTATCTGTAATATATCGCACAGTTAAAGCAACACAGGCTTTTATAGCTTCATCGGTATAAACTACGTTATGGTGTTCTTCGTATTTATTCTTAATTTGTTTAAGAATTTCCTCTGTTTCTTCTGGTGAAGTTTGTTCAACAATTACTTTTTGAAAACGTCTTTCTAAAGCACCGTCTTTCTCAATATATTGTCTATATTCATCTAAAGTAGTAGCACCTATGCATTGAATTTCTCCTCTAGCCAAAGCGGGCTTAAACATATTTGAAGCATCCAATGAACCGGTAGCTCCTCCTGCTCCAACAATGGTATGTATCTCGTCAATGAAAAGAATAATATCTGAATTTTTTTCCAATTCATTCATTATAGCTTTCATTCTCTCTTCAAATTGTCCTCTGTATTTAGTACCTGCTACTAAACTAGCTACATCTAGCGTAACAACTCTTTTTTTATAAAGTACTCTTGAAACTTTTTTCTGAACAATTCTCAAAGCCAATCCTTCTGCTATTGCTGATTTACCTACTCCAGGTTCACCGATTAACAATGGATTATTTTTCTTTCTTCTACTTAGAATTTGAGAAACTCTTTCAATCTCTTTCTCTCTTCCAATTACAGGATCTAACCTTCCTTCTTCGGCAGCAAGTGTTAAATCTCTACCAAAATTATCTAAAACTGGTGTCCTACTTTTTGATGTATTAGGGGCCGATTTAGGTGCTTCATAACTTCTATCCTCTCCTTCCTTTTCATCTTCAGAAAATTCATTTACTACTTGAGCAGGAAAATCGTCTTGAAATTGAAGTTTATATTCATCTCTAATTGTTTTAACATCAACATCATATTTAGAAAAAATATGTGTTACCGGATCTGATTCCATACGCAAAATGCATATCAATAAATGAATGGTTTCAATTTCTTGACTTTTAAAAAGTTTTGCTTCTAAAAAACTAGTCTTCAAAACTCTTTCTGCTGCTTTAGTAAAGGGTATTTGATTTCTATCTACTTTAGAATTTGGATTTACTACATTTAATCCTTCAATTTGATGTCTTAATTCTCTTAAATCTATATTTAAACTTCTAAGAACTGTTAAAGCTTTACTATTGCCTTCCCTTAACATTCCTAAAATAAGATGTTCTGTTCCTAAATGATCACTACCCAAACGCAATACTTCTTCATTGCTGAAGCTTATTACATCTTTAACTTGTTGTGAAAAATTTTCGTTCATGTACAATTTTTATAAATTTTAATGGATATAATAAAATCTAAAATCCATATAAAACTTTAATTTCATTTATCATGCCAGCCTAATTTAGCCATATTTAGAGAGCTTATTTATGACTAAACATCCTTTAAATGACATAATGTCGTACGTGCTAATTATTTACTATATTTTTACGTTTATATGAAAGCATAGTATTTTTTAATAGCATGGCACGTGTCATTGGTCCTACTCCTCCTGGTACAGGAGTGATCCAAGAAGCTTTTTGTGATACACTTTCAAAATCTACGTCTCCGGCAAGATAAAAACCTCGATCTTTAGAAGAATCTTCTATACGAGTAATTCCTACATCAATAATTACAGCGCCATCTTTAATCATCTCAGCTTTTAAAAAGTGTGGAGAGCCTAAAGCTGTAATTACTATATCCGCTTTTTTAGTATATTCCTCTAAATTTTCAGATTTGGAGTGTAACAAAGTTACTGTAGCATCTCCAGGATTTCCTTTTCTACTCATTAAGATACTCATAGGTCTTCCTACGATATGGCTTCTGCCAATTACTACAACATCTTTACCCACAGTTGAAATTTTGTATCTTTCTAACATTACCATAATTCCAAAAGGGGTAGCAGGAAGAAAAGTTTCCATATCTAAAGCCATTTTTCCGAAATTTTCAGGATGAAAACCATCCACATCTTTATCCGGATTTATAGCCATGATTATTTTTTCTTCATTTATATGTTTTGGAAGGGGTAATTGAACAATAAATCCATCTAAAGAATCATCCTTATTCAATTTATCGATTTCATTAAGAAGCTCCTTTTCTGATGTTTGATCTGATAATTTAACTAAAGTTGATTTAAATCCAACAGCTTCACAATCTTTAATTTTATTATCCACATATGTCATGCTAGCACCATTATTGCCTACTAATACTGCTGCTAGATGTGGAGGTCTTAGTCCATTATCTTTATATCCTTCAACCTCTTGTTTTATTTCAACTTTTATTTGCTTTGATAATTTAAGTCCGTCTAAAATATTAGCCATTGATTTAATTTGTTTAGTACACAAATATAACAATTCTAATTGTCTGTAATTTTAGTTTAGCTAAGATTTAAATAAAAAAAACTGTCAATAAATTGACAGTTCTTTAAATAACTTATAAAATTAAATGATCAATTTAATTTCTGCTTTAGTCCCTTATCTATAGCATCTAAAAAATCTTCTGTATTTAGATAATCCTCTTTAGTCATATTCTTCCCTTTAACTAATAAAGCTAAATCTTTGGTCATTTTACCACTCTCCACGGTTTCTATACAAACTTTTTCTAAAGCTTCTGCAAAGGAGACTAACTCTGGGGTATTATCTAATTTACCTCTATGCATTAATCCTCTAGTCCAAGCAAATATGGATGCAATTGGATTTGTTGAAGTTTCTTTACCTTCTTGATGTAATCTAAAATGACGAGTAACTGTACCATGAGCAGCCTCTGATTCCACAGTTTTTCCATCCGGTGTAACTAGAACAGAGGTCATCAACCCTAGAGAACCAAACCCCTGAGCTACGGTATCTGATTGTACATCCCCATCATAATTTTTACAAGCCCATACAAATCCACCGTTCCATTTCATGGCAGAAGCCACCATATCGTCGATTAAACGATGTTCATACGTAATACCTATTTTTTCAAACTCTGTTTTATAAGTATTTTCATAAATTTCTTGAAAAATATCCTTGAATCTGCCATCATAAGCTTTTAAGATTGTATTCTTCGTAGATAAGTATAAAGGCCATTTTTTGGTTAATGCCATTTGAAACGAAGAATGTGCAAATCCTTTTATAGATTCATCCGTGTTATACATGGATAATGCAACACCATCCCCTTTAAAATCATATACTTCCCAAGATTTAGATTCTGAACCATCATTGGGAGTAAAAGTCATCGTTAATTTTCCAGCACCTTTGGTAATAATATCAGTTGCCTTATATTGATCTCCAAAAGCATGTCTTCCTATAACAATGGGTTGTGTCCAACCTTGTACATAACGTGGAACATTTTTCATTATAATAGGCTCTCTAAATACTGTACCTCCTACAATATTTCTAATAGTACCATTGGGAGATTTCCACATTTTTTTTAGATTAAACTCTTTCACACGAGCTTCATCCGGTGTAATGGTTGCACACTTGATAGCTACATTGTACTTTTTTGTTGCTTCTGCCGAATCAACTGTAACTTGATCGTTGGTTTTGTCTCTATTCTCAATACCCAGATCATAATATTTTATATCAATATCTAAATATGGTAATATTAATTTGTCTTTGATAAATTTCCAAATAATTCTTGTCATTTCATCCCCATCCATTTCTACAACAGGGTTGATTACTTTTATTTTTCTCATGATTTTAATGATTTCTTTTTGATCTTATTCAAATATAATAAAATTTGTAATAAAAACATACTATTTACATTACTCAAATAAAATTTTTTTACAATTTTAAATAGAGTTTTTTAATAAATGCAATCCTTAAAGTTTTTATATATTTGTTCATCGTTAAAACTATTTAACCTATGGCTAAAATTTTAATTGTTGAAGATGAAGAATCAATTCGAAGAGTTTTAAAAAACATTCTTATTGATGAAAATAAAAAATTTGAAATTGATGAAGCGGATGATGGAGTTAAAGCCAAAGAATTTATAGATAAAAATGATTACGATCTTGTAATTTGTGATATAAAAATGCCTAAAATGGACGGGGAGGAATTGCTTAATCTAGTGATGGCTGACAAACCAAACCTTCCTTTTATTATGATATCTGGGCATGGTACTATTGATATTGCTGTTAATTGTATAAAAAAAGGTGCTTTCGATTACATTTCTAAACCTCCTGATTTAGGAAGATTATTAAGCGCGGTAAGAAATGCCCTAGACAAGAAGCTTTTAATTCATGAGAACCAAAAACTTTCCAATCAAAATAAAATCTTAAAGAAAAAAATCAGTAAGAAATATGAGATGATTGGAGATTCTAAGAGTTTAGAAGAGATAAAAAATATCATTGATAAAGTTGCTCCTACCGATGTTAGAGTATTTATTTCTGGTCCTAATGGCACTGGAAAAGAATTGGTTGCACATTCTATACATGAGAAAAGTGAAAGATCCAATAAACCTATGATTGAGGTGAATTGTGCAGCAATTCCATCCGAGCTTATAGAGAGCGAATTATTTGGACATATGAAGGGTTCATTTACGGGTGCAATAAAAGACAAACCTGGAAAGTTTGAGCTAGCAGATCAGGGAACTTTATTTCTTGATGAAATTGGAGATATGAGTTTATCTGCTCAAGCCAAAGTATTACGTGCTTTGCAGGAAGGTAAAGTTAGTCGTGTAGGTAGCGATAAAGAAACTTCGGTTAATGTTCGAGTGTTGGCAGCAACAAATAAAAATTTAAAAGAAGAGATTAAAGAGGGTAGATTTAGAGAAGATTTATACCATAGAATTTCTGTTATTGAATTAAAAGTGCCTGCTCTTAAAGAAAGAAAAGAGGACATTCCTCTACTTATTTCTCATTTCTCTAAACTAATTGCGGAAGAACATGGTTCAAAAATTAAGGAATTTACTCAAGAAGCAATTCAATTATTACAAAGTTTTGAATGGACTGGTAACATAAGAGAATTAAGAAATGTGGTTGAAAGATTAATAATCTTAGGTAATGATCCTATTACCAAAGAAAATATAAATAGCTTTTGTTAAACATTAAACACTTAAAAACTATATTTAAAGCATTACATATTTAGATAAATGAAAAACGGTATTATTATTTTAGATTTCGGCTCTCAGTATAACCAATTGATTGGACGTCGAATCCGTGAATTTGGTGTGTACTCAGAAATACTCCCATACTATACTCCCATTGAAGAGATCTTAATCCATGAACCTAAAGGAATTATCCTATCCGGTGGTCCTTCTTCTGTTAATGCTGAAGATGCACATCTTATAGAAAGAAAAATCTACGAATTAGGAATTCCTATTTTAGGTATTTGTTACGGTATGCAATTAACATCTAAATTATTAGGAGGAGAAGTTACTGAAGGTAAAAAAGGAGAGTATGGAAAATCTGAATTTAATATTATAAAAGATAACGCAATTGTTAAAGATGTTCCTAAAAACAGCACCGTTTGGATGAGTCATTTCGATGAAGTTTCAACTTTGCCGGATGGATTTGAATTAATAGGAAAATCTACGAATTCAATTGCATGTATAGCAAACGATGAGAAAAAAATCTATGCCGTACAATTTCATCCAGAGGTTTCCCACACTGAACACGGTTCTTCTTTAATTAAAAATTTCGTTTTTGAAATTTGTAATTGTGAAAAAAATTGGGAGTTAACCGATTTTATCCAGACAGAAATTAAAAGAATACAAAAAGTTGTAGGAAATAAGAAGGTTATTTTAGGACTTTCTGGTGGTGTTGATTCTTCCGTTGCAGCCGTTTTAATAAATAAAGCCATTGGTAATCAGTTGACTTGTATATTCGTAGATACGGGTTTACTTCGTAAAGATGAAGGAGATAAAGTAATGGAGATTTACGGCGAGCATTTTAATATGAATATTAAACGTGTGAACGCACAGGAAAGATTCTTTTTTAAACTTAAGGATATTGAAGATCCTGAAAGAAAAAGAAAGATAATAGGTAACGAATTTGTCTATGTTTTTGACGAAGAAGCTAGAAAAATTGAGAATGTTGACTTTTTAGCGCAAGGAACTATTTACCCAGATGTTATTGAATCTCAATCAGTCAAAGGACCATCTGCAGTAATAAAATCTCATCACAATGTGGGTGGACTTCCTAAAGAAATGAATCTTCAGCTATTAGAACCTTTACGTGAGCTTTTTAAAGATGAAGTTAGAAAAATTGGGGTTGAATTGGGAATTCCAGAAGAATTAGTCTACAGACATCCATTCCCCGGTCCTGGTTTAGGTATAAGGGTTTTAGGTGCGGTTGATGAGGAAAAAGTGAGTATCTTACAAGAAGCAGATAGTATTTTTATTGAGGAATTATATAAAAATAATTTATACGACAAAGTAAGTCAAGCTTTTGTTGTCTTATTACCCGTAAAATCTGTTGGAGTAATGGGCGATGAGCGCACATATGAATATACGGCAGTTATACGTTCTGCTAATACGATAGATTTTATGACAGCCACATGGTCTAAATTTTCCTATGAATTTTTAGAATTAGTATCCAACCGTATCATTAATGAGGTGAAAGGTATTAATAGAGTAGCATATGATATTTCTTCTAAACCTCCTGCTACAATTGAATGGGAATAAATTATTCAACGATATAAAAATCCTAAATTAACAGTTTAGGATTTTTTTTTATATTTTAGAAATACCTAAGATTTCTTTAATATGACCAATCAAATGCAAGTTGCTATTCTATATCAGGCCCATGAACCGCCTTGCATTCATGGTGTTCATAAACCCATGAAAAAAGGAGGATATTCTGATAGTGGAGCTGATATAGCTTACGCTTTAAAACTTTCCCAAATATCCGTTGTAACACCTATTCAAAATCCTGATCTATATTTAGATACCGATTGGGTATTTCCTGATACAGAACAAGGAATTAATGAAGCTATTGAAAAAGGAGCTAATATATTATGGTTAAATACTGTTTTGTATAAGGATCATCCTATTGTTAAATACTTACACAGAGTAAATTTGGTTGGACAAATACCTGAAAATGTAGAAAAATACGACGATAAATTTCAAACCAATGCATTACTAAAATTAAATAATCTTCCTGTTCCCCATTCAATTTTAATTTCTAGTAAAGATATAAATTACTCAAATTTAAAAAAATTAAATTTTCCTATAGTTATTAAGCCTATAAGAGGTAGAGGTAGCCAAGGGGTTACCAAAGTAAATAATTTTGAAGAACTTTTGATAAATATTAATTTATCATTCGAAGAAAAAATTTATGGGACTTCTTTATACTTAGAAGAATACCTACCTGGGAACGAGTTAACCATAACCGTAATGCCTCCGGGAAATTATTCTTTAAAAAATGGAACTAAAACATTTTCTGACTATTGGTGTTTACCTCCCGTAAAAAGATTTAATCATAAAAATGGAATAGCACCTTATAACGGCACAGTTGCAGTGGCAAATAATAGTAAAGTTCTTAATAACGAAGATCGCTCAAATAAATCAATTCAACAATTAATGATTCACTGTGAAAAAGCAGCAAAATTGGTTCAAGCCAAAGCTCCCATAAGAATTGATTGTAGAGCTAACGATGAGGGAAATTATTATTTATTTGATTTAAATATGAAACCTAATATGACTGGTGCTTCAAGACCTCATAGATCCGATCAAGATAGTCTTTCTGCATTAGCTGCAAGAGAAATCGGTTGGTCCTACTCTGATCTGTTAATTAATATGTTAGGGCAATATTGGAAGTTGTAATCAGTAAAAGCTAAATATTATCAAATTTTACTCTTATTATTAATTTATATTTTACTTCTATATACAAATTTGAGTAGAAAAACTCTTATAAACAAAAAATCTCCTTTAGAATTAAAGGAGATCTTTTTAAAAATAATTCTATATTTAAAATGAAACGTTAATTCCTAACATTTTATAAAATTCTTTTAAAATACTAACATTACCTGGCCATGCTGGTGAGGTTGCTAAGTTCCCGTCTACAACAGTTTCTGAAGGCCCTACCTTCTTATAATTCCCTCCGGCTAATTCCACATCAGGAGCAACTGCTTCGTAACAAGTAAGGGTTCTGTCTTTTATAACCTGCGCTGCTGTTAACACTTGTATACCATGACAAATTGCAGCTACAGGCTTATTCTCTTTAAAAAAATACTGAGTAATTTCAATAATTTTAGGATTCAAACGAATGTACTCAGGAGCTCTTCCACCGGTAATAAATAAACCATCGTAGGAATGAACATCAACCTCATCAAAAGATTTATTTATTGTAAAATTATGACCTCTAAGTTCTTGATAGGTTTGAAATCCTACAAAATCATGAATGGCAGTGGCAATAGTTTCCCCTGATTTTTTCCCCGGGCATATTACATCCACTTCAATTCCTAAAGATAAGAGTGCTTGATAAGGAACCATTAATTCGTAATCTTCTACAAAATCTCCTGCAAATATTAAAACTTTTTTACTCATTACAATTATTTTTAACTGTTACTATTACTAAGTTAGTAAATTTTATCTGGTAAAATATTTTTGTAATAAAATAGTAATAAAAAAAGCCTGAATAAGTATATTCAGGCTTCTAAAAAATTTTTTAAAAAATTAAAGTTGAGGACCGGCAGAAACTAGTTTTTTTCCTTCTTCAGTATCTGTATATTGTTCAAAATTCTTAATGTATTTAGATGCTAAATCTTTAGCCTTAACTTCCCAATCTGAAACATTGGAATAGCTGGTTCTAGGATCCAAAATATCTGACACTTGTTCTAATTGAGTAGGAAATACCAAATTTAAATATGGAATTTTGTCTTGTGGAGCATTTTCAATGGAACCGTCTATTATTGCATCAATAATTGCTCTAGTATCTTTTAAAGAAATTCTTTTTCCTGTCCCATTCCATCCTGTATTAACTAAGTATGCTTTGGCTCCATGCTTTTTCATTTTTGAAACTAAGGTTTTAGAATACATGGTAGGGTGCAAGGATAGAAAGGCTTCCCCAAATGCTGGAGAAAAAGACGGCTGTGGTTCTGTAATTCCTCTTTCTGTTCCTGCAAGTTTAGAAGTATAACCACATAAGAAATGATATTGCGCTTGTTCTTCATCTAAGATTGAAACTGGTGGCAATACACCAAAGGCATCCGCAGATAAATATATAATTTTCTTAGCATGCCCGGCTTTAGAAGGCAATACAATTTTGTTAATAAAATAGATAGGGTAAGATACTCGAGTATTTTCGGTTATTGATTTATCAGTATAATCTACTGATCCATCTGGTTTAACCACCACATTTTCTAACAAGGCATCTCTTCTTATTGCTCTCCAAATGTCTGGTTCCTTTTCTTCCGTCAAATCAATAACTTTGGCATAGCACCCACCTTCATAGTTAAAGACCCCATTATCATCCCAACCATGTTCATCATCTCCAATTAAATATCTCTTTGGATCTGCGGAAAGTGTAGTCTTTCCTGTGCCTGATAAACCAAAATAAACAGCAACATCCCCATCTTCTCCCACATTTGCTGAACAATGCATTGATGCCATTCCTCTTAAAGGCAAATAATAATTCATCATAGAAAACATACCTTTCTTCATCTCTCCTCCATACCAAGTTCCACCAATAATCTGTACTTTTTCTGTAAGATTAAACATTACAAAATTTTCAGAATTTAAACCTTGTTCTTTCCAATGAGGGTTAGTTACTTTAGAACCATTCATTACTATAAAATCTGGTTCTCCGTAATTTTCTAATTCGTATAAAGAAGGACGTATAAACATGTTTGTAACGAAATGTGCTTGCCATGCTACTTCCATTACAAAACGAACCTTCATTCGGGTATCATTATTTGTACCACAAAAAGTATCAACTACATATAATTTTTTATTGGAAAGTTGATCGGAAACAATTTTTTTTAAACCTTTATATATCTCGTTGGTTGTGGGCCTATTTATATTTCCGTCCCACCAAATGGTATTTTCAGTTACTGCATCCTTTACAATATACCGATCTTTAGGTGACCTACCTGTGAATACTCCTGTTTTAACAGAAATAGCTCCAGTTGAGGTAACCTCACCTTTTTCAAATCCTTGATTCTTTGGATCAATTTCTGCTTGAAATAATTGTTCATAAGTAGGATTATGCATAATTTCTTTAATACCTTTTATACCGTGCTTTTCTAATGATTTAATTAAATGTCCCATAATCTTTGGCTTAAACTATTATTAATTTTGATTCGTTTCTATCACGAATTTACAATTAATACTTTGTTTAATTATCTCAATATCTTATGATAATACTCAGTTATAACTAATTATTAACCAATATATATCATACGTTTTCAATGAAATCTATCTTTTCTTTGAATAATAATAAATTCTTTTCATTGATAAGACTGCCAGTATAAAATAAAACAACGCAACTCCCCAAAGATTAAACCAAATAGGTTTTATTTCTGATAATGTTGCACCGTATTGGTTTATGGCTATAAATCCTCTAGAACCTAAGGTAGAGGGTGAAAAAATGGAAATTATTTCAATCCATTTGGGGAAAGATTCTTTGGGCCAAGACAATCCGCATAAAAATAATGCCGGAATGGAACTTAAAGTAATAACCATAACAGCATCTTCCCTCTTTTTAAATAAATTCATCAAAAATATACCCAAAAAACAAACTGCGAGAAAAAAAGGCAAAAGAAATAGTATTGCTTCCCAAGGATTGCCTCTATGAGGCAAATCAAATATGGGTACAACTAATCCCATTTGCAAAATGATTATTAGAGTAGAAATTAGGCCGTAGGCCCCTGAGCGACCTAAAACAATAAACAAGCTACCTAATGGTTTTGAAATAAAAGGATAAGTTTTCTCAAAATTCCCTTTTTCTCTTTGTGTTCCGCCCAATACTCCTATGGTTGTTAATTGCACTAACTGCAAAGCAATTATAAAAACTACAGGCATTAAAAATGTGGCATATCCGGAATTTATATTGAATAATGATATGGATATTGGCTGTACAGACCTTCTTGCAGAAGTAGCTTCAGTCTGGGTTAAGCCGGAAGACATAAGTTTACTTACTTCTACCTGCGCGCTTAAAGTGCCCACGGCTGTAACAACTGCCTTTTTCATCTGCTTATAATAAAGCATATAAGAAGCGTCGTAATAGGCTGAAATAGTTGCTACTTGACCTTGTTGTATTTTTGAGGAAA
The DNA here is from genome assembly GCF_007845595.1 of Apibacter muscae. NCBI lineage: Bacteria > Pseudomonadati > Bacteroidota > Flavobacteriia > Flavobacteriales > Weeksellaceae > Apibacter > Apibacter muscae. Next base: position 146,969 of record NZ_SELI01000020.1, on the reverse strand, counting down.
AATTACTAGGAATAAATAGTATACCATCTATTTTTCCTTGATTATATAATTCTTTTGCTTGATCTATACTAGTAGAGTTATGAGTGACTTCCACTTGTTGTGAAGCATCTAACATTCGTATAACTTTATGGCTAAGCTGGCTTTGGTTCTGATCAACCACAGCTATAGACACTTTGGTAATAATCTCGTTAGAATACACATAGGTATAGACAAATCCTACAATCAGGGGCGTTATTATATAGGTTGTGTAGGCAGCTGAATCTGAAAAAATTAATTTTAATTCTGTTGTAAAACTATTCCCGATAGTTGCTAAGTATTCAAAAATTTTTTTAAGCATGGTATCCGCCTTTTTTTAGCAATATTCTATATTTATAAATGGATAAAAAGCCAATAATTATAAATATACCAAATGCTAAGTAATAGTTTAGTTCCAAATGGTTGAATGATATGCCTCTTATAGCATAATCTACGATTAATCTTAAATAGGAAGTGAATGGGAAGATATAATTTATATATTGTACTACTATAGGCATTCCCATAGCAGGAAATGTATAGCCCGTAAAAGAAAAAGATAGGGCTGCAAAACCTCCGCCAAAAGTTAATGCCGATCTTAGATCTTTTGAAATGCTAACAAAAAATATTGACATGAACTGACATACTACTATGAAACACAAAAAAAATAAATTTATAGCAAAAAAACTGCCTTGCAATGGAATTTTTATATAATAAAATAGAAGTGAGTTCATAAAAAAACCGATAATTGTAAAAACAAGGGTATATGGCAAAATTTTCCCCCAATACACTACCCATATATTTTGACAACCTTGTTCTAATAGTTGGTTTCCATTATTATATTTTAAAACATTTCCTAAAACATATATGCTAACCACCATAATAACTATTTGTAATGCCATGGGCATTAAAGCTATATTTAAATAGTAAGAATAATTCGTATAGGGATTAAAAAGAATATGCTCATCAATTTTTATGGGTACAGTATTAGCCATTGCTTGAGAGGGCATTTGACCTTTTTTATTTAAAGTCTGCAAATGAACGCCAGCTGAAAAAGTAGATGCAACTGTTTGAAAAGCACTATTGATCAAACTACCAGCTAATATATATTGCCCATTGTAATAGCATATGACATTTACAGAATTCCCTTTAAACAAATTTTTTTCAAAATCTCTAGGTATTACGATTAAAGCATAAGAGTTTTCAGATTTAATTTTTTTTTCTCCTTCCTTATAATTATTTACTGTACTTGTGAATTTTAGAGTTGGAGATGCATCAAACATCCTTATTAATTTTCTGGATGTTTGTGTATTATCTTGATCACACAATACTACGGGTAAATCTCTAGGTACACCCGAATACATTAATTTAGAATAGTAAAAGAATATTGCAACAGGAACTATAAATATGAATAATAACAATCTAGGGCTAGTAAATAACCTAATAAACTCTTGTTTTAGAATTGATAAAAAGCCCTTAAACATTTCCATTATTTTTTCAAAGATTTTTGATTGACTAAAGCAGTCATACCTGGACGTAAACCTTTAATGGGTTCTACAGGATAGGCTTTAATTTCAAAAGTTTTCATATCAAAATCTCCTTGAGTTTTGGTAGCATTCCAAGTAGCAAAATCTCCCTCAGCAGCTATATATTGCACTTGCAACTTAACCATTTGATTGTTTAATGCTGGGATTTTTGCTTCAAAGGTTGTTCCTTGACGGAAATAAGGCATTAAATCTTCTTTTATATTAAATACAACCCAGACATCGTTCAAGTCGACCAAATTAATAATAGTATATCCGGTGTTTACTAACTCTCCTCTATTGGGAATAATTTTTAAAACTTCAGCATTAGCAGGTGATACCAATTCTGCTTCTTTAATATAAGCTTCTACCTCATCTACCGCTCCTTGAGCTTGATTCAGTTTCGCAGCTGCCGCTTCTTTATCTTCTACACTTGCACCACTTAGTAATAATTTATAATTTGAATGTGCAGCATCAGCTTGGTCTTTGGTTGCTAAACTTTGCGCATAGGCCTCATCTCTTTTCTGAGCGGATACTACTTTTTCATTATATAAATTTTGCATACGCATGTAGGTCTTTTGAGCTAGCTCTGAAGCTGCTTTCGCTTGCTGCCATACGTTGTAAGCTGCTTGAATTTGTTCTGCTCTTGCCCCTTTTTTGGCTTTTTCATCCATGGCTAAAGCTGCTGCTCTCCCCGCTTTTGCCTGAATAAGTTTAGCATTTAGCTCAGGTGTACTAAGAACTGCTAGTAATTGACCTTTTTTTACTTGATCTCCTTCTTTCACTTTAATTTCTTCCAATCTACCGGGGATTTTAGGAGCAACATTGATTTGAGTGGCATCAGCTTGACCTTGAATGTAACTTTCTTCTGGTTCACTCATAAACCAAATGGATGTTCCGATAAGAGTAGCTATTACTATTATACTAAGTATGGCAGTTATGTATTTACTTTTTTTCATTCTAGTTTTTATTGGTTCATATATTGTATAAATTCTTGACTTAATCCACTATATTCTAGTAAAGAAGCTAAATCTATTACATAATTATATCTTGCTTGTAATTTTTGTAAAAGTATGCCTGAAAGATTCATTTCTGCATCCACTACATCTAGGGATGTTGCTAAACCTTCAGAAAAAGATAAAGATCTGGCTCGCAAAAGCTCTTCTGCTTGATTCACCTGAACATTAAAACTTTGTATTTGTTCCTCTTGTTTTTGTAAATCATTATAAATTTTTTCGATCATTGTTTTAATATCCGCATGCGCTTTTTTTTCGTAAAGTTCTGCGCTCTCTTTAGTTGCTTTAGCCGCCCTAATTTCATTTTTACTTTGAAGTCCTTCAAACAACGGATAAGTCAATCCAACACCTAAAACCCAAGGTTTGTCATTTTTATCTCCAAATCCTAAAGGAGTGTTATGCACTAAAACTGTTTGACCTAAGGCTAGTACAGTTGGATAATAGCTAGATTTTTTAGCTTTAACGCCTTGTTCTGCAAGTTCTATTTGCAATCTAACCTTTTGCAGTTCCGGATAATTTGCAATTGCAGATTCTTGATAATATTCTAAAGGTTGCAAGAAAGGAGTTGTAAAAAAATCTGTAATTAAATCCCCTATTTCCTCTTCAGAATTTAAAGTATTGGAAAGTGCTACTCTTGCCAAAGAAGCATCCTTTAAAGATGCCTTGTACTGCCTATCCGCTTCTGCTACTGCTACATCCGCCTGTAACCTTTCAACCGGTGCGATAATACCATTATCTTCTAATTTTTTAGCATTGTAAAGGTGCCTATTCATGCCTTCCAATATCTGTTTTCTTACCAACACTGCCTCATCTGCTAATTTTACTTGAAAGTAGCGTTGAGCTAATTCTGTAATCAGCTGATTTTTTGTACTTATAAGTTCTTTCTCTCCAATATGAGCATTTATTTTAGCAGCCTCTATCCCTGCATTAATTTTACCACCTGTAAAAACTGGCCATAAAAAATATGCTCCACCAAATAGAACGTCTCTTTTCATAAGGTTGAAATTCCAATCCCCTAATAAATTAGGATTAGGTATACTTAAGATCCCACTTACCCCATTTCTTAGATTGTTTAAATTTGCACTTATGCCTTTATCAAAATATAAGGCTGAAGCATTTAACCCAATTTTTGGATATCGCAGACCCTTGGTCGCTTTTAATTCGAATTCATGTACCTCCTCTTTCTTCTCTACAGCTTTGATCAAATGATTATGATTGTTCATAATGCTCTGAGCATCTGAAAAAGTCAACATCGAAAGTTGAGAAAAGCCTAATCTAGGTAGCAAAAGAAAAGATGTTAAAGATAAAAATAATAAGGATCTTTTTATCATTCTTAATTTATTTTTTAAATTAAAATTCTTATTTTTATTTCTTAATCCAAAAAAATGCTATATTTGCATTTATTAAATTAATTATTTATTACTAGTTTTATATCAATATCATAATAACAGCTAAAAATATACTTGTAAAAGTACCTAAAAATTAATATTTATTAACTTTTTATGTTCATAAAAATCATGCCTAAGTTACTTTCTCCCTTAAATTTAAATCAGATATCATTAAAGAATAGAATTGTCATGTCACCCATGTGCCAGTACTCTTCCGATGACGGTTTTGCAAATGATTGGCATTTTGTGCATTATAGCAGTAGAGCAGTTGGTGGTGTTTCCGCAATTATACAAGAGGCAACTGCAATTAGCCCTAAAGGCAGAATCTCATATAAAGACTTAGGACTTTGGAAAGACGAACATATGCATAATCTTAATAAAATTGTTGATTTTCTTCATAAACAAAACTGTTTAGCAGGGATTCAATTATCTCATGCCGGGCGAAAAGCTAGCACGCCTGTTCCTTGGAATCCTAAAGAAAATTTAAAACTAAATAATAATTATTGGGAAAGTGTCGCCCCTTCCCCCATTCCATTTAATTCCGATTCAGATATACCTAAGGAATTGACAATACAAGAAATAAATAAAATAATTCAGGAATTTAAAGAGGCCGCTCATAGAGCAGATAAAATTGGATATGATATAGTTGAAATTCATGCGGCGCATGGGTATTTAATACATCAATTTCTATCTCCTCTATCCAATAAAAGAACGGATGATTACGGAGGAAATTTTAATAATAGAATTCAATTTCTTTTAGAAATTATTTCTGAAGTAAAAAATGTTTTATCAAAGAAGGTATCTTTATGGGTAAGAATTTCTGCTACGGATTGGATAGAAGAAGGCTGGTCAAACGAAGATTCAATTCAATTGTCCATTCTATTAAAAAATATGGGTGTAGATGTGATAGACGTTTCTACGGGCGGATTGGTAAACGCCAAAATACCTGTACAACCCAATTATCAAGTTCCTTACGCTAAAAATATTAAGAAAGAGACTGGAATAATTACTGGTGCTGTAGGCTTAATAACAAATGCTATTCAAGCAGAAGAAATTTTAGAAAATAACGAAGCAGATTTTATACTTTTAGGTAGAGAATTGTTAAGAAACCCATACTTTCCTATGGAAGCTGCATCAATATTGGGGATTAATCCTTTAATACCACCTCCATATGAAAGAGCAAAAATTGGATTTTAAAAGTTAAATTTTTCTTTGGAACTTATTTATATAATAATACTAAAAATTGTGATTTATAGAGCTCTTCAAAATCCTGAAAGGTTTTTACTGGTGAGTTATTATTTTTTAAATAAACTTTAATAAAGTTTTCAGGTTTTCCTGTATATATTGCTTTCGCCTGCAATTCTTTATCTATGAAAATTTCAAACTCTTGACCTTTAAGACTTCCAAAGGTTAATAAAATTTCTGATTTTATAAATATTAGATTGTAAATGAAAAAATAATACTTCTCATCATTAGTTAAATTTAACGGATCTGATTGATTATTGATAATTAATAATAATTTTTCTTGATTTGGAAATAAAGAATATACATAAATATCTCCTAATTTATTTTTTCTAAATTGGATTATATTTAAGGATGTTCTATATGTAGCTATAACTATTTTTCTGTCTTCCTCTTTATAAGAACTGCAATCCGATGGAAAGTTTTGCTTATTTAAATTTATTACTTTTCTATCTAATTTTTCATAGTTAATATTAGCCTTCAATGGAATATTTCCAATAAGCACTATAAAAATTACTACATAAATTAATTTATCTTTAAGCTTCACTTTTTTTCCAAATGTACTTATTTATTTAATTACAATAATACCTCTTTTATTTAATATTCATAAAAGCTAGTTTTTCATCTTTTTATAAGCTATACTAAAATGAATTGTATTATTGATCCCCCCCTGAATATACATATTCATTAAATACCATAGATTGAATCAATTTTAATTAACTTTGAATTTATAAAATCTATTACAATTTCAAAATGTTTACATTCTTGGATGCCGAATGGCAAAATAAAATTCAAACTCGCTTTTTAAAGTATGTTAGCTTTCATTCTACAAGTAAAGAAGATGTTAATAAAATACCTAGCACAGAAAGACAATGGAAAATTGCAAACTTTATTTTTAACGAATTGATAAATATAGGTTTAACGGAAGTAACTTTAGATGAGAACGGATATATCATGGCAAGTCTTCCTGCTACCTCTAAAATAGATTTACCTACGATAGGTTTTATTGCACACTACGACACTTCCCCAGATTTTTCAGGAGAAAATGTAAAACCCATAATTTGGAATAATTATGAAGGAAATGATCTTCTTTTAAATGAAGAAACCAAATTTTATTTAAGGGTTAAAGATTTTCCTGAACTTAAAGATTATATTGGACAAACATTAATAACTACGGATGGTAGCACTTTATTAGGAGCTGACGATAAAGCAGGAATTGCAGAAATTGTTACAGCTATGGAATATTTAATCAATCATCCAGAAATAGAACACGGTAAAATCTCAATTGGATTTACCCCTGATGAAGAAGTGGGTAAAGGCGCTGATTTATTTGATGTAAAAAAGTTTGGAGCACAATGGGCATATACTATGGATGGAGGTGAAATTGGAGAATTGGAATTTGAAAATTTCAATGCAGGTAGTGTATCCATTCATATAAATGGAAAAAGCGTTCATCCCGGTTATGCCAAAAATAAAATGATCAATGCTGGATTATTAGCCTCTGAATTTAATCAAGCACTTCCTAAAGAAGAAATACCTTTTCTTACTTCGGGTTACGAAGGTTTCTTTCATCTAACACAGATACAAGGGAACGTGGAAAGTTCTTTTTTACAATACATTATAAGAGACCATGATCTTAATCTATATAACAATCGTAAGAAGATTTTATTAAAACTTATAGAAGATTTTAACTCTAAGTATGGAAAAGAAACTTTCACCATTGAAATCGTTGATCAATATTTCAATATGAAAGAAAAAATTGAAAAATGTATGTTTATTATAGATTTAGCTAAAAATGCCATGCAAGAAGTAGGAGTTAAACCCAAAATAAAACCAATAAGAGGAGGAACCGATGGTGCACAACTCTCCTATAAAGGACTTCCATGTCCAAATATTTTCGCCGGAGGATTAAATTTTCATGGTCCTTACGAATTTATACCTGTTGAATCCATGGTTAAAGCTACAGAAGTTATCATAAGTATAGCTAAAAACATCGGTAAGTTTCCATCTGCCCAAAAATTAATTTCATAATAAAAGATAATTTATACACATCGAACATGGACAAAGTATATGAATTCCAGAAAAAAAATAAAGATCGATTTTTAAATGAACTCTTAGAAATACTTAAAATTCCTTCTATTAGTGCTGATTCCAATTATTCCAAAGAAATTATTAAATGCGCAAATGCAATTTCTGACAATTGTGTACTTTCAGGATTAGACAACGTTGAAATTTGTTCTACCAATGGAAATCCTATTGTTTATGGAGAAAAAATAATTGCAAAAGACCTGCCCACAGTTCTAGTGTACGGACATTACGATGTTCAACCTCCAGATCCTTTAAATTTATGGGAAAATGATCCGTTTCAACCCATTATTAAAAAAAACAATATTCATCCTGAAGGTGCAATTTTTGCAAGAGGTTCAGCAGATGATAAAGGACAAATTTTTATGCATTTAAAAGCTCTTGAATCCTTGATAAAAACATCTTCTCTTCCTTGCAATGTAAAACTCCTCATTGAAGGTGAAGAAGAAATTGGTTCTCCTAATTTAGGAGAGTTTATAAAAAATAATAAAGATAAATTTTCATGTGACGTTATTTTAGTTTCAGATACTCATCTCTTTTCGCTAAAAGTTCCGACAATCACCACCGGATTACGTGGTCTCTGTTACTTAGAAGTGGAAATACAAGGAGCAGACCGAGATTTACATTCTGGTTTGTATGGTGGAGCGGTTCCAAATCCTATATATATTTTATCTAAGATGATTGCATCATTAATAGATTCAGAAGGTAAAATAACAATTCCTGGATTCTATGATCAGGTTGATGAACTATCAAATAAAGACCGAGAAGAATTAAATAAAATTCCGTTTGATGAAGAGATTTTTAAAAATTCGATAGGAATTAAAGGATTGGATGGTGAAAAAGGATATAATACTTTGGAAAGAACTTCCATAAGACCTACTTTAGATATTAATGGAATTTGGGGAGGATACACAGGCGAAGGTGCTAAAACAATTATACCATCCAAAGCATATGCAAAAATCTCTATGAGGCTAGTCCCCAATCAAGATCCTGACAAAATTTCTCAATTATTTATTCAGCATTTAAAAAAAATAGCCCCGCCTAATGTTACTGTAAATGTTACTTCTTTTCAAGGTGGAAAAGCCTATGTTCTACCCTCTGAACATATAGGTTATAAAGCTGCAAAAAAGGCAATGGAAAAAGGTTTTAATCTTGAAACTTTGCCTTATAGAACCGGAGGAAGTATTCCTATTATTTCTTTAATGGAAGATGTATTAAAAGTAAAGTCTGTATTGCTAGGCTTTGGACTAGATACAGATGCGATTCATTCACCCAACGAGCATTATGGAATATTTAATTTTTATAAAGGCATTGAAGTCATCCCTTACTTTTATAAATACTACCAACAGATGAAAAAAGATAAATCCCATGGATGAAAATAGATTTTGTGTCGTTACTTCTAATATTTTAACATATGATTTAAAAATTTAATCTTAACTTTTTCGTTATAAAATTTATAAAATGTTTTTCAATGAAAAAAATAAAGATAAATTTTATCTTACTACTTCTTTTTGCAGTTGTAAACTTTTCTTTTGCACAAAAACAAAACAGAGAATTAAGAGCTGTATGGATTGCTAGTGTTTTAAATATTGATTGGCCCTCCCGGTCAGGTTTATCTTCCGACCGTCAAAAAGAAGAATTTATTACCATATTAGACAATGTTGAAAAATGGAATATGAATGCAATAATTATTCAAGTTAAACCTACTGCCGACGCATTGTATAAATCCAAACTAAGCCCGTGGTCAAAATATTTAACAGGAAAACAAGGCGGCGATCCCGGCTATGATCCTTTAGAATTCATAATTGAAGAAGCACATAAACGTAATATTGAAGTTCATGCTTGGTTTAACCCCTATCGTTTAACTCTTGGAAGTGCCAATTGGGAAACATTATCTCCAGATAATATTGCCTTTAAACATAGAGATTGGGTGGTTAAATATGGAAACCAACTACTTTTGAATCCAGGTATACCTGAAGTTACTGATTATGTGGTAGATGGAATTATGGAAGTGGTTAAAAATTATAATGTAGACGGTATACATTTGGATGATTACTTTTATCCTTATAAAATTGGTACTTTGGAATATCCAGATTATAAAGAATATGCTAAATATGGAATTACCTATGCTAGCAAAGAGGATTGGAGAAGAGCCAATATTAATAATTTAGTGAAGAAATTGCACGATAAAATTAAAGCTGAAAATAAAAATTTAGAATTTGGAATTAGTCCATTTGGTGTATGGAGGAATAAAAAAACCGATCCCAGAGGTTCTGAAACTAGAGCTTTACAAAACTACGACGATTTATATGCTGATGTACTATATTGGATGGAAAAGGGTTGGATAGACTATGTAGCGCCACAATTGTACTGGCATAGAGGAAATTCTTCTGCCGATTATACAACCTTGGTTGAATGGTGGAATGAAGCGGCTAAAAATAATAATACCGATTTATATATAGGTTTGGGGGTATATCGAGTTAAAAATTGGAAACTAGAAAATGAATTAATCGAGCAAATTAATATGAACAAAGAATTCTCTTCGATTAAAGGAAATATATTTTTTAGTTACAAATCTCTTTTAGAGAACCCCAAAGATATCATAAATCAATTAACTTCAGGACCTTTCTCAGAAAAGGTTAATAGTAAACTAGTAAAATAATTATATGCTGAAATTCACAGCCAAAGCTTGGGAATGGAAAAGAAAAGGAGAACCTAATGAACTATCTTTAAAAGACTTCATCATTGAAGATCTTAAAGACGATGAGGTTATCGTTCAAAACCATTATATTGGATTAAATCCTGTCGATTGGAAATTAATAGGTGGAGGACATCCAAGTTGGAAAACGGGTATAATCCCCGGCGTGGATGGAGCAGGTATAATTGTAAAGACAGGTAAAAAAATGAATCATTTACAAATGGGAAGCAGAGTTTGTTATCATGCAGATTTAACAAAAAATGGTAGTTTTTCCACACATACAATTGTGAATGGTAAGAGATTGATATATATTCCTGAAAAAGTTAGTGATATCATTGCAGCCTCTTTCCCCTGCCCTGCTCTTACTGCTTGGCAATCTTTAAAAAAAATTCCTGAGATAAAAAATAAATACGTTTTCGTAAACGGAGCAGGAGGATCTGTAGGGTATTTTCTAACTCAGCTTCTGCTAGAAAAAGGTGCTAGAGTGTTTCTAACCTCTTCAGAAAAACATCATCAAGAGTTTCTAAATATGGGTGTGATTAAAACCTTAGACTACAGAGATCCTAGTTGGAAGGATGTTATGAGTGAATCTTTAAATGGTAATCTTTTCGATGTAATTTTTGATACCACGAATAATAGTAATACCAAGGAACTACTTAATTTAATTGGTTATAACGGCCATATAGTTTCCATTCAAGGCAGAATTAAAGAAAATTTACTACCTGCCTTTACCACTTGTATTTCTCTTCATGAAATAGCCTTAGGCGCCTACCATCAATTCGCATCAGAAAAACAAATCAATGATTTAATGATGGATGCTGAACATTTATTAAATCAAATAGGAAGTGGTAAATATAAATTAAGAAATTATAAATTAAGCTCTTTCGATGATCTTCCAGAGCATTTAATGGAAATGAAAAATAACAATTCAGAGTTAAAATATATTGTAAAAATTTAGTTGAACTAAAGGAATAATTTATAAATATTATGATCAAAAATTCTAACAAACTTTCAAAATTCTTATTTATTAAAATCATCTGAATTATATTTACTTTTGTAATTCTAATAAATTAAAATGGGAAAAGATAAGCTTCGGAAGTTTGCAGAAACTAAAACATTTACTAATGTCATTCAACCAACTAGAGATGAAATAGTTAATAACTTCTCTTATAAAGGTAATTGGAATAAGCTTTTTTTTAAAAATTCTAATCCAATTGTATTAGAATTGGGTTGTGGAAAAGGGGAATATTCAGTAGGTTTAGCTAAATTTTTCCCTAATAAAAATTTTTTAGGTATTGATATTAAAGGCGCTCGTTTCTGGCGAGGGGCTAAAACTGCTCTAGAAAACGGTATTACAAACGTAGGTTTCTTGCGTACGCAAATCGAACTTATCGAACATGCTTTTTCCCCTAACGAAGTAAGTGAAATCTGGATAACCTTTCCTGATCCTCAAATAAAATATAAAAGAACAAAACATCGATTAATTAATGAGGAGTTTTTAAAAAAATATAAAAATATTATGTCTTCAGAAGGAAATATCCATCTAAAAACGGATAGCGAGTTTCTTCATGGATATGCGAATGGACTGATTCACGGATTGGGTTTAAATATTATTTCCTCCCATCATGATATTTATGGTGCACCAGAATATGAATTACCTTCTTATGTTAGAGATATAAAAACTCACTACGAAAAATTATTTTTAAAGGAAGGAAAACCAATAACATACTTAAATTTTAAATTTTAGTAATAAAAAAAGGGAATATAAAATTTTATATTCCCTTCTTTTTTATTTATTATTTTATTTAATGACAAAAAATAATACCTTTATTTTTATTAAATTCTAGTATTCCTCCATCTATATTATAAACCTTGTAATCTCCCTCCTCTTCTAAGTGATCATTTAATGAAGATACAGGATCTTTAAGTTTTATTTTTCCTTTTTCTAAAGTTGATACAATTCCGGCGTGGTCTTTCAACATTTGGAACTCTCCTTTAGATCCAGGCAAAACTAATGAGGATACTTCACCATCAAATACAATTTCTTCTGGAGTTAAAATTTGTAATTTCATGAATTTAATTTAAAAATTATTTATTATTAAATTCTGCTAACATTTTTTCACCGTGTTCAATAACTTCCTCTATGGTACCTTTTAAGTTAAACGCCGCTTCTGGGTATTGATCTAATTCTCCATTAATAATCATATTAAATCCTTTAATAGTATCTTTAATATCTACTAAAACCCCAGGCGTTCCCGTAAACTGTTCTGCCACATGGAAAGGTTGAGATAAGAATCTTTGTACTCGTCTCGCTCTGTGAACCACTAATTTATCTTCTTCACTTAATTCTTCCATACCTAAGATAGCTATAATATCTTGAAGTCCTTTATATCTTTGTAAAATTTCTTTTACACTTTGGGCGCAATTATAATGCTCTTCTCCTAATATTTCAGGAGTAAGTATTCTTGAAGTAGATTGTAAAGGATCTACCGCAGGATAAATACCTAAGGAAGCAATTTTTCTATCTAATACAGTAGTTGCATCTAGATAAGCAAATGTAGTTGCCGGTGCTGGATCCGTTAAGTCATCTGCAGGAACGTAAACCGCTTGAACAGATGTAATTGACCCATTTTTGGTTGATGTAATCCTTTCTTGCAAAGCTCCCATTTCACTAGCTAAAGTAGGTTGGTAACCCACGGCTGAAGGCATCCTTCCTAACAATGCTGATACTTCTGATCCTGCTTGAGTAAAACGGAAAATATTATCTATAAAAAATAAAACATCTCTACCCTTTCCTTCTCCTAAACCATCTCTGTAGTATTCAGCCAAGGTAAGACCGGAAAGAGCTACTCTAGCACGAGCTCCCGGTGGTTCATTCATTTGTCCAAATACAAAGGCTACTTTGGATGTTTTTAATGCCTCATGGTTTACCTTAGATAAATCCCATCCTCCTTCTTCCATAGATTTAAGGAAATCATCCCCATAAGAAATAATCTTAGATTCCAACATTTCTCTAAGAAGGTCATTCCCTTCACGAGTTCTCTCTCCAACTCCTGCAAATACAGAAAGTCCACCATGTCCTTTGGCTATATTATTGATTAATTCTTGAATTAATACAGTTTTTCCAACTCCTGCACCACCAAACAATCCAATTTTACCTCCTTTTGAATAAGGTTCAATTAAATCAATTACTTTAATACCGGTATAAAGTACTTCGGCAGAAGTAGATAAATCTTCAAATTTTGGTGCTGATCTATGAATAGGCAATTCACTTGCTTTAGAAACTTCCCCAATACCATCAATTGCTTTTCCAATAACATTAAACAATCTTCCATTTACTTCCTCACCAATAGGCATAGTAATAGGTTTTTCAGTACTTATAACTTCCTGACCTCTAGATAATCCATCGGTTGCATCCATGGCTATACATCTTACTGTATCTTGACCAATATGCTGTTCTACTTCCAACACTAAATTCCCCTCCTCATTATCTCTTACTACCTCTATAGCATCATAGATGTTGGGTAATTGTTCTACCTCATCAAAAATAACATCTATAACTGGGCCGATCACTTGGGATATTTTACCTTTTTTTTGAGTTGCCATATATTACAAAATTCAATAAATATAGTTTTCTTGTTTATTTGCAAATATAATATTTTATTCTAACGAGCTTTTAAAAAAAATAAAAATTATCATACTTTTGCAACGAATTTGTTTGTAAAAGTACTAGTGGAAATATATAGGGGAAATTATAACATACCAAAAAATGAAAAACTTGTTTTTACTTTAGGTATGTTTGATGGGGTTCATTTGGGGCATCAATCAGTTTTAAATTACATAAAGAATATTGCCAAAGAAGAAAAAGGTAAAACTGCAGTTATGACTTTTTCTCCGCACCCCCGTTTGGTATTAAATCCTGAAGCAGACTTTCGTTTACTAACAATTTTAGATGAAAAAATTAGTCTTTTTGAAAAATTTTCTGTAGACTATCTATTTATACAAGAGTTTTCAAAAGAATTTAGTCAATTATCCTCCGAAGAGTTTATTCAAAACATTTTGGTTAATCAACTGAATATACATGCATTGGTTATTGGGTACGACCAACACTTTGGGAAAAATAGAGAATTAAATTATGAAAATTTAAAAATCCAATCTAAAAAATTAGATTTTAAACTATACCAATTGCCTGCTGTAAGTGAAAATCAAGAAATTATTAGTTCTACTAAAATTAGAAACAAACTTTTGAAAGGTTCTATTTCAGAGGCAAATGAATGGCTAGGATATCCGTTTATATTATCCGGAAAAGTTATTGAGGGGGATAAAATAGGGAGAACATTAGGATTTCCTACTGCTAATTTAGAAATTGATCCTCATAAAATACATCCAACCCATGGGGTTTATTTTGTAAAGGTTAAAATTGATAACAATCAATTTTATGGAATGATGAATATAGGAATGCGACCAACAGTTAATGGTGTAAAAAAACAAGTTGAGGTTCATATTCTAAATTTTGATCAGGATATATATGGTAAAATAATTGAAGTCTCTTTCTATGAAAGAGTGCGAAATGAAATAAAATTTTCATCCTTAGATGAACTTAAAAATAGATTAAGCATTGATAAAATGGAGACAATTAAGTTCTTTAATCTTTAGATATTACATATAAAAAAAGTCCATTTGATTAAAATGGACTTTTTTTATACAATTAATTTTACAAATTATCTTTACGTTTTTTAAGAATCTCCTTTTCGGCTTTGTATTTTTTTTCTAAAAGCTTTTTTCTACTCTTTTTTTCGGATTTACTTAAATTATAATTATTCTCAATATTCTTTTTTTCTCTATCGTATTTTTCTTCCAATCTATCTATTTTTTTTTCAAGTCTTTCTTTTTCATTGGAATTAGAAGTAACACCATGATTATTATGGTTATGGTTTTGATTATTTCTAATCATTTCTTGTTTCTTCTTTAAAGATAATTGCTTTTTTCTTTGACCTTTTTCATATCCTGATAAAGATCGATCTTGTCCTATTTGTCTATATTTTTCACCGTACTCTCTTCCAATTTGTGAATTAGACTTTTGTGAAAATAACGCTGCAGATGTAAATAAAAATACAAAAACAGAAACTAATAATTTTTTCATAAATTTTAATATTTAACATGAATTAATAGTATAAACTAAAACTATGCCATAAGTTTATCTTAGTATTTGTATGAATAAAGTAGAAAAGAATGTTTAGCGTACAATTATATAATTCCCTACCATCTAAAATGCTAGAATTCATGAAATTAGTTTTAAAACACTAAATCTTATAAAAAAATGTTTAGTCTCCTAAATTATAAATTATCTAAAAATTTACGAGTTAAGGCAATTAATTGGTTATAACCATACAAGGAAACAGAATTATCATAAATATCATGATACCCACTTTTTCCTCCTAAAGTATAGATATAAAAAGAGGGTACCTGTTTATTATAGAAAGGACAATGATCGCTATTGCACGCACTCCCTCTAGTTTTAACTTCTTTTAAGTAATTATATTTATAATTTATAGATTCTAAAAGATTAAATTGTTTAGGAAACTCTTTACCATTTACTAC
The DNA here is from genome assembly GCF_007845595.1 of Apibacter muscae. NCBI lineage: Bacteria > Pseudomonadati > Bacteroidota > Flavobacteriia > Flavobacteriales > Weeksellaceae > Apibacter > Apibacter muscae. Next base: position 131,404 of record NZ_SELI01000020.1, on the reverse strand, counting down.
CTGTATACCTTCTTCTCCAGTTCCGACCATATCAAAATTTATTAGAAATTTAATTTTATTTAGATCAATCAGTGGATGTGCTACAAAGTATTGTGATCCTTTTAAACCTGCTTCTTCCCCTCCAAAAGCTATAAAAAAAGTGGTGAATTTTGGTTTCTCTTTAGTGTATATCTTAGCCATAGATAATAGAAATGCAACACCACTAGCATTATCATTTGCTCCCGGAAAAATAGTATTACCAATTTTACCTAAATGATCATAGTGAGCGGTTAAAACCACTAAACTATCTGAACGCTCTCCAGGAATATATCCTACCAAATTTTGAGATTCAAATTTAGAATCAAAATTTGTTTTTAAATCAATATCAACTTTATCAATATTTTCTGGAACCGATTGACTATTAATAAATAAATTTACAGTTGAGGTTTGAACTGGACTTAACGAATGAATAAATCTTGAGGATGTTTGTTCAATTGCCAAAGGAATATTAATTTCCTCTAATTCTCCATTACTAATTAATTGTGGTATTTCTCTATAAAATTGATTAGCCGTATTTTCCCTTGTACTCAAATTTTCAATGAACCGAACATCAGGAAAAACGACCGGTTTATGGTTCAATCTTTGCATCTCAAGATCAAAGTATGAACGATCTCCCCATTCAAACAAACTATCAATTACTGCAGTATTAAATGGTAATGGTTTAAACGTACCCTTTAAGGAGGGAGACCCTGAACCTACCAAATAATCAATCCCTAGCGTAAGTTGTTTATCATTTATTTTCAATGAGCAATCTTCAATAATATTTACTGGATAAGTAAATGTTTGAAAATAGCTATCCCCTAATTTTAATACTCCAATTTTTTCAAACTGATTGACAATTTCATTCGCAGCTTTTTTCATTCCATCATCGACATAACCTCTACCTGAAAATTCAGGAGAGGTCAGTTTATTTATTACTTGCAAAGCATATTCTTTAGGAGTTTGAGAATATAGAGCTGAATTAAAACTTATTAAAATTATTAAACACAATATATTTAAAATTCTCACAATTTTTTTTATAAAAATATAACTTTTTTATAAAACTCTAGTTCTTAAGGATTCCAATATATTAACAACAATATTTGTTTTTGGATTAGAGGCTGTAGGTTGCACAGTTATTTCTCCAGTAGCATTATTATATTTAAAAGTTAAACCCACATTAGATGTTATTACATTTGCTTGAGGAAAATCAATGGTTACTTGCATTTTATCCGCTGAATACGTAATTCTTGGAGCTCCTACCTGAGTCAAATCATTTGCTCCAGAAGCTAAATTTGAAAGAACAAAGCCAGAAGCGTTACCAAAAGCTATAGTACCAAATAATGTTGCTTGGCTTTGAGCAGCTAAAGATATATTTGTACTAAATGAAAATCTTGCAATCGCATATTTATCAGACAAAGATACAATTGGGAATGCATTTATAGAATTAACAGGAATTAAAATTTGTTGGTCAAAGGTAGTATAATAAATCCCCCCAGTACTGTTGGCTTTATATAAATACCCATTAGGATCAATCATAACATTAACCCCCTTAGAATAATCGATTTGTGTATATTCTTTTGTCCTCCTATCTTTAATGTTTAATCTTACTTCTGGTATTTCTAAATTACCTTGAACGTCTAAATTTGCCAAAGGTTGATCTGTATTAATACCTACTTGCGCTTTTACATTAGTTAAAATAATAAAGAAAAATATTAATATTTTAAAGTTTTTTGATTTCATTTTATTTAATAATTTTAAGTTTAAAATATTTATTTTAATACAAATATAATAAGTGTTATTTAATTTTAAATAACCCAAACAAGCACTTCAATACACAAAAAATTTACCTATTAAATAAAATGATATTCATATTTAGCTCAATTAATACACATATAAAAAACAACTAAATTATATTGATATAAATATATGTGACTTTTCTATTAATAATTATTTTTTTTTTTTTTTTTGATTTTATTACTTTTGATTTTTAAATCAATTAAAAATTTAATGAAAAAAATTGCTCTAATTACTTTTTTTCTTTCAAAACTGTTAATTTCACAAGATTTCCCTAAAGATTTTAGATCTCCCGTTCAAATCCCTATCTCTTTATCTGGAAATTTCGGTGAATTAAGAAACAATCACTTTCATGCAGGTATAGACATTAGAACCCAACAAAGAATTGGTGTAAAAGTTTTAGCGCCTAAAGATGGTTATGTTTCAAGAATAAAAATTTCCCCTTATGGATATGGCAAGGCCATTTATATAGATCACCCCAATGGATATACTACCGTTTATGGTCATTTAAGTGAACTAATAGGGGATATTGACACAAAAGCTAGGGAAGAACAGTATAAAAAACAAAATTATTCTATTGACTTATATTTAAAGCCGAATGAACTACCAGTTACTGAAGGTGATCTAATTGCTCTTACTGGAAATACTGGAGGTTCCGGAGGTCCTCATTTGCATTTTGAAGTTCGAGACACAAAAACTGAAGAAATTTTAAATCCCTTTTTATTTGGGTTTGATATAGCAGATAATGTTCCACCACAAATTAATGGCACATGGATCTATCCTATTGAAGGAATTGTAAATGGAAGCAGAGAAAAAATAATGGTTTCTCAAGGCGGAAATTATTTAGCAGCTGGTAAAATTGGTTTTGGTATTAAAACCTATGATAAACAAAATGCATCTAATAACCTAAATGGAATATATTTTATTAAGACTTATGTCAACGATGAACTTATTTCTGAATATAAAGCAAATAGACATTCTTTTGATGAAAGTAGAGCTATAAATGCAACAATAGACTATAAAGAAAAATTAAATAGGAATAGTTGGATTTATAGAACTTACTTACTTCCTGGAAATACTTTACAGATGTATGAACAAACCCAAAACAAGGGCATCGTTGAAATAGAATCTGGTAAAAATTATTCTATTAAGCTAGTAGCTGGAGATTTTGCAGGAAATACAACTACCCGTTCATTTACAGTTCAGGGAATTGAAAATATATCCACCTCTACAAAACCTGCTAAAGGAAAATATACTGCTGAAATTCTAAAACCTTTAGAAATCAAAGAAAATGGTATTCATATTAAATTTGATAAAGGTTCCTTTTATGAAAATATTGATTTTGATTTTCAACCTTTAGAAATCAATAAATTCAAAATCCATAATTCATCTGTACCTTTACATAAAGCCTTTGAATTAAGTATTAAACCTGATTGGTCTACTTTAGATAAGAATAAAGCTGAGCACTATGTGATTTTTAGACAATCCAACTATGGTCCAGCGAAAAAGCAATATTTACCAACCACCTATAAAAATGGGATTTTCACTGCATCACCTAAAGATTTAGGAGAATTTTCTTTGGTTTTAGATGATATACCACCAACGATTACTTCTCCAATGTTAACTAAATCTAAGCAAGTTGGAAAAAAACTAAGTTTTATCATTAAAGATGCAGAATCAGGAATTAAAAGCTATGATGTATGGATTGATGGTAAATGGATATTGGCTGAATATGAATATAAACAGAACAGTTTATTCATTCCAGACTTATCAAAAGAAGGAATTGATAAAGGATTTCATGAAGTTGAAGTTAGAGTAATGGATGAGGCGAACAATTTAAAAATTTACAAAAATAATTTTGAGAAGCTTTAAAAAAAAACTAACCCTTTGTTTCTCTATAATTACAGTTTGTTTATGGAGCCAATCCATAACATTGTCTGGTAAAATTATAGATAAAGAAGGAAAACCTTTAATAGGGGCAAAAATATCAATTACAGATTCAACCATACAATATTCGGATAGCCTCGGCTTATATTCTATAGCTATTCCGAAAGATAGAAGTTTTACTATTTCCATTCAAAAAAATAATTTTGAACCTGTTGAAAAAATTATAGAGTCAACTAGTATTAACTTAACTCAAAATTTTTCACTTGCCTCTTTAGTAAATAACGATAAAATAGAATATCATTCATCTTTAGAACCGGTAATATTTATTGGTAAAAAACAACCTTCAGATTTAACTTCTGTTGAGCTAGATGTCTCCCATCTAAATTATATGCCAAGTTTAGGCTCTGGTGTTGAAGGTTTGCTAAACACTTTTGCAGTGAGTACCGCTAGCGAATTAAGTTCTAATTATAGAGTTAGAGGTGGAAATTATGATGAAAATTTAGTATACATTAACGGAGTAGAAATCTACCGACCATTAACATTAAGAAGCGGACAACAGGAAGGTATGAGCATTATCAACCCCAATATGGTGTCTACGATAAATTTTTCTGCCGGCGGATTTGAATCCAGATACGGAGATAAGATGTCTAGCGTTTTAGATATTACTTATAAGCTTTCTAAAAAATTTGAAACCTCTCTGGAAGCTAGTTTATTAGGTGGGGGTATAACTTTGGGTTTTGTTGACAATAAAGACCAAAATAAACAAAAGCTCACCGGTATAGTAGGTGCTAGATATAGAAATACCAACTTAATATTAAATACCTTTGACGGAGATACAAATTTCAATCCCGAGTATTTTGATGTTCAAACCTTTGTACAATATAAAATTTCTTCCCTTTGGAAATTGTCTTTCTTAGGAAACTACTCTTCTAACTACTTTAAAATGGAACCTAAATCTAGAGAAGTAGAGTTTGGTACTCTAAATAATCCAATTCATCTGAATGTAACCTATCAAGGAGATGAAAAAGATAAATACCAAACGATGAATGGTACATTAGCATTGCAATTTAACCCTAATGCAAAATGGGCATTTAATCTGGATACTTATGCTTTTCATTCTAAAGAAAAAGAATCTTTTGATATTACTTCTGCCTATCGTTTATACGAAAATGATACCGAAACCGGAAGCTCCATTCCTACATTTGGAATTGGTGGACAGGTAGACCATGGAAGAAATAATTTAGATTTGCTCGTGGCTGGCTTACACCTCAAAACTAAGTATAAAATTTCCTTAAACTCAAATCTTGAAGCAGGTATTCAATACCAAAGAGAAGACACAAGAAATTTAAAAAATGAATGGCAAGTACTAGATTCATTAGGCTATTCAATTCCCAGAAAATTCTTTCCACCGGGGGAAATAGATAATTCAGATTTAGTACTTAACTATCACACAGCTGCAAACAATCATTTAAAAGCAAATAGAATTTCAGGATATTTACAATACACCACAAAATTTTTATTAAAAGACGATACACGTGTATTAATCAATACAGGGATAAGAGGTACTTATTGGGATTTTAACGGAGAAACCAACCTAAGCCCACGAGCACAAATAGCTGTTAAACCTTCTTGGAATCTAGATATGCTTTTTCGCTTCGCAACAGGCTTTTATTATCAACCTCCATTTTATAAAGAAGCTATGCGTTTAGACGGAACTTTAAATAAAAATATTAAATCACAACGTTCCTTACATTTTATTGTAGGAAATGATTTTGAGTTTAAAATGTTCAAGAATCGTCCCTTTAAACTAACTACGGAAATTTACTATAAAAAAATGGACAACCTTATCCCTTATTTTATAGATAACGTAAGAGTAATTTATACCGGTGAAAATAATTCCAAAGGATACGCCTATGGTATTGATGCAAGACTAAATGGTGAATTTGTGCCAGGGGCAGAATCTTGGTTTTCCATTTCTTACGGAAGAACTGAAGAAAATATTGATGGAAGAGGTTATATACCCCGCCCTACAGATCCACGATTAAAGTTAGGATTATTTTTCCAAGACTATATGAAAATTTATCCGCAGCTAAAAGCCAGCGTTAATTTAGTTTATGCTTCTGGCCTACCCAACGGAGCTCCCTTATTTACCGATCCCTATCAATACCAAACCAAGCTTTCTGACTATAAACGGGCGGATATAGGTTTAACCTACGTTTTTGTGGATCAATTTTTAAATAAAGCGAAAAAAGGTTCAACTTGGGAAAAATTTAAAGATTTTTCTATAGGGTTAGAAATTTTTAATGTTTTTGATATCAAAAATACAATTAGTAACCAATGGATCAGAGATATTAATAGCCCCCAGTCTATATACTATGCCGTGCCAAATAAATTAACTGGACGATTTTTTAACCTAAAACTTAACGCAAGATTTTAATGGAATCATGAAAAAGCACTAAATACGGATAGCCCTGATTCAAAGGTTTTAAAGTATCTAGCTGATTGTTTATAATGTATTTATTAGAGATTTGTCTATCAGTATTTATAGCATCATTTAAGTCTTGAAGTTTTAAAATATTATTTTCTATTACATATTTCCCTTTGTAATAGCATTGATAATGGTTATCTATAACAACAATTTGGTAATTGTTATTCTTAAACATCTCTAAACTATAATTTTTTTTATAAGTTGATAATTTAGAGATTGTATCAAATCTATACAAGGGCTTTTGATTGGTAGCTAAATATCCAATAGTTAAACTAATAATTAAAATAGATAATAAAGTTAAAACTATTTTATTTGTAATACTATAGTCACTTTTAAATGTATCTGTTATATATAGGATTATTAGGTTTATAATTGTTAATATACCAATCAAAGGAATTACAAAAATATTTACATAAATATCACTGCAATAGTCTCCAAACCTTTTAGTTAGCAAAAAAAAGACACTAAAAAGTAATATAAGTGTAAAATATTTTAAAATAATTTTTAATAGTATCATCTTAAGTCACAAATAAGAGTTTCTCAAATTTTAAGAATTATTTTTTATTTCATATAGAACTCTTTCCCCCATCATTGTTGTTACATAGCCCATTATTACAACTTTCATTCTTTTTTCATGTATATTAAAAGTTGCATCAATGGAACAATCATAGGGAATAAATATCCAAACAGTTTTACCTTCATTAGGCTCAAGTTGTTTAATATATTTTTCATCACAACCCTGAATTTTAATATTTTCTATAGTTTCTTGGCTTTTATTAATTATAGTAAGCTGTATTGTATTTAATAAAATTAAAAATCCAATTTCATAAATTTTAGCTATTGGGATATTAAGAAAGATAATTAAAATTGTTATAACAATTTTCTTTCTCCCATCTTTTCTAACAAATAATTTATATAATAATAATATTAAAAAGGATAAATTAATAATTATCATTATTAAAACTAAAAAAAAACTGAAGAGAGCCCAAGTATCAGATAAAGTTAAGGTAAATACAGCAAATAAAATCGTTCCTAAAATAAAGGAAATTAAAGCTATATTTCTTCCGATTTTATTTATATCATTCACAGTAAAATTTCATTTATAGATTAATTAAGGTCAAAAAAGTATAAATTAAAATTCTAAGTCTATGGCAAAACCTTCATGGCTACGAATATTAAATGCTAAATGATTTTCAAACAACCAATATTGCCCTTTAATACCGATTAATTTTCCTTCAAATTCAGGAACTTTCTTTAAATTCACTGAAGTTATTTTTAATGGATATTGTACAATAGGATATTTTAGATGAATCATTTCTGATTCTTCTAAATAATATTTTTGAAGGAAATCAGGAATATCATCTTTTAGTTCATCTTTTTTCTTTTCTAAATCAAAAAAAGAAGCTTCCGATTGTAACATTTTTCTATAGTTAGTTTTATCAGAAATTTTTTCTTTTAAAGCAACTTCAATCAATCCAGCCTCATATCTGTTTTCTGTTTCAGCCAATGGAATTGCATATTCAGCACCCTGATCAATCCAGCGGGTAGGAATTTGAGACTTTCTGGTAACTCCCACTTTTATGCCTCCTGTGTTCGCTAAATAAACTACATGAGGTTGCAACTGCGCTTTAGATTCATAGGTTAAATTCCGGTCTTCTTCTCCTAAATGTGCTTTAGAAAGCTCAGGCCTCACCACCCACTCTCCCGTATGTGGAGAAGAAAAATAACATTTTTTACAAAAACCCATCGCAAAAATTTCAACATAATTTTCGCATTCTAAACATTGACAATGGTTAAATTTTACCTTGATATTTTTATTAAGAAGCTGATTTACTGAGATAATTTCTTCTTCAAAATTTAGATAATAGTGTATAGGATTATCCAATTCAGTCACCATTTTGGTAAGCAGCCCTGTAATTATCATAGAATTTAAATGCAAAGGTTATATTTATGAGTAAATATACAGCTTATCGCTAAATTGTATAAAAAAATTATAGAATCAATGGCTCCACGCAAATAAACCGCGTACCTCCTTAATAACTTTGTTACTTTTAAACTAAAAATTATTTTTCATGTTTTCAAAAGATAGATTAGAACAAGCCATAAAGGATGGTTGGATCCAAGTACAAAAACATCCAGAATATCCATGGTACATATATAATTATACACAAAAAACTCAATATGAGAAACATTGGAATGAATTAACGTTGAGTTGCAGAGGATTAATTTTAAATGAAAACTATGAGATCGTCGCACGACCCTTGCCCAAATTTTTTAATTGGGAAGAACTGAATGATGATCAGATCCCAAAGCTAGGTTTTGAAGTTTTTGAGAAATTAGATGGTTCTTTAGGTATTCTCTATTGGGTAAATAATGAACCGTATATTGCTACGCGTGGTTCATTCAACAGCTTACAGGCAAAAAAGGCAAATGAATTGCTATACACCAAGTATAAAAACTTAATAAAAAACTTAAACCCCAGAAACACTTATTTATTTGAAATCATTTATCCTGAAAACAGAATTGTTGTAAACTATGGAAGTAGAGAAGAATTAGTACTTTTGGCCATTATAGAAACTTTCACAGGCAAAGAACTTTCCATGGATGACTTAGGATTCCCCAGAGCTAAAAGAATTTTTGGTATTAACTCTATGAAGGATATGAATAAACATTACGATCTATTAAATGAAGGTTTTGTTATCAAATTTTCCAACGGATTTAGAATAAAAGCTAAATTTCCTGAATATATTCGTTTGCATAAAATAATTACAGAAGTATCATCTATAAGCCTATGGGAAGATTTAAAAAATGGTAAACCTTTGGAAGATTTATTAAAAAATATTCCTGACGAAATATTCCAATGGGTGAAAGAAAAAAGAAACAAACTCACAGACCATTATTTAGAAATTGAAAATCAATGTAAAAAAGATTTTAAAATTCTAAATTCTCGTAAAGAAACGGCTAGTTATTTCCTTACATGCTCCTATCCAAAAGTTTTATTTTCAATGCTTGATAGACGTGACTATAGTCCAATTATATGGAAAATAATTAAACCTGACTTTGAAAAACCTTTGACTAATAAATTTTAAATAAGTCTTGATTTAATGTATAATTAAATAAAATTTCTTCTTATAAAAAACTGATTTCAAAAATACCAGTAACACAGATTTAAATTTTTTGAAACTTTTGATTTATTAAATAATTGAAGAAAAATAGTACCTTTGAAATCAATTCTCAACATTGTTTAAAAACTATGAACCCATCCAAAGATTTTTCTAATAAAATACCTTCAGATATAGAAATAGCTAGATCAACAACCCTTGAATCTATTGATAAAATAGCTGAAAAAATTGATATTCCACAAGATGAATTAATCCCTTACGGAAAGTTTATGGCAAAGGTTCCTTGGAATCTTCAATCTCCAGAAAAACAAAAAAAATCTAACTTAATACTAGTAACCTCCATTACCCCTACCAAAGCAGGAATTGGTAAAACTACCGTTTCTATTGGGTTAGCACTAGGACTAAATAAAATTGGTAAAAAAGCATCAGTTGCACTTCGTGAACCTTCTTTAGGTCCTTGTTTTGGAATGAAGGGAGGAGCCGCAGGAGGAGGATATGCACAAGTCCTTCCGATGGAAAATATAAACTTACATTTTACCGGAGACTTTCATGCAATTACTTCTGCACACAATATGCTTGCAGCTTTATTAGACAATTACAATTACCAAAACCGCGGAACTGACAATGTGGTTACAGAAGTATTGTGGAAACGTGTTTTAGACGTAAACGATAGAGCTCTTAGAAATATAGTGAGTGGATTGGGTGGAACTGCCAATGGCGTTCCACAAGAATCTGGTTTTGACATTACACCCGCTTCTGAAATTATGGCAATTTTATGTCTGGCAGAAGATCCTAAAGATTTAAAAAGAAGAATTGAAAATATTCTTTTGGGCTATAAAGCAGATGGAAGCATGTTTACGGTAAAAGAATTAGGGGTAGCCGGTGCTATTACTGTTTTACTGAAAGATGCCATCCATCCAAACTTAGTACAAACCACTGAAAATACACCTGCTTTTATTCATGGTGGACCTTTCGCTAATATTGCACATGGTTGTAACTCTGTGTTAGCTACCCGTATGGCGATGAGCTTTTCTGACTATGTAATTACTGAAGCAGGTTTTGGTGCGGATTTAGGGGCTGAGAAATTTTTTGATATTAAGTGCAGAAAAGCTGGACTTTGCCCTAAGCTTACCCTTATTGTTGCTACAGCCCAAGGTTTAAAAATGCATGGTGGAGTTCCTCTAAATGCAATTAAAGATGAAAATATACCTGGTTTAATTCAAGGATTAGAAAATCTAAAAAAACACATTGAAAACATTAAGTCTTACGGACAATCCGTAATGGTTGTATTTAATCGATATAATTCAGATACTGAAGAAGAATTATCAATATTAAAAGAATTCTGTTTAAAAAGGAACATTCCTTTAGCCGAAAATAATTCATTTGGACTAGGTGGAGAAGGTGCTGTTGAGTTTGCCAATTTAGTGGTAAAAACCATTGAAGAAAATCCTTCCCAAGATCCAATTCAATTTGCATATAGTGAAGCAGATGGTCTTGAAGAAAAAATTGCTAAAGTCGCTAAAAATATTTATGGAGCTTCTTCGGTAACCTTTAGTAAAAGGGCAAAAAGTAAATTAAAGAAACTTAAGGATACAGAAATGGATAAATTTCCAATCTGTATTGCAAAAACCCAATATTCTTTTTCCTCGGATCCAAAAGCCTACGGGGTTAGTAAAAATTTTGACTTTCAAATCAACGATATAGTAATAAATAGAGGAGCTGAATTTATAGTGGCTATTGCAGGAGATATTATGCGTATGCCTGGCTTACCTAAGCAACCTCAAGCCATGAATATCGACATAGTTGATGGCCAGATTGAAGGTTTAAGCTAGTCAGCAATATTTTTATAATATTTATTTTTTAAGTCTATGAATGATTGTTTATAATCATTCATAGACTTATTTTTTTACTTAAAATTTAATGAATTTAAAAAACTAAGATAATTTTTATTTGAAATGAATAATTATTTTAATGAGAAATTTTCAATTAAATATATATCGCTAAAAATTTACATTTTGTATAGATATATGATATCCGAATACCAAGTTAATTATATCACCCCAATAAAATACACTTAAAAAAGATATAATATTTTTTTTATTATTATATCAACATAAAATAAATAAAATTATTAATAAAATTAAATATCTACCTTATTTGTAAATAATTAATAATTATTACTTTAATAAATTACTATTTTTGTAAAAAAATTAAATATACTTTTCTTTAGAAAATTCATATTATGAAATTAAAAATTCAATTAATTATAGGTATTATATTTATTCAAATTAATTTGTTTTCGCAAGTTGGAATTGGAATAGATAATCCCAATCCACATTCTTTATTAGAAGTTTACTCCCAAAATGCTGGTATACTAATTCCTAGACTTACTGAACAACAAAGAAACAGTCTTACCAGCAGCAACTCTACTGAAATTAACCTAACCGATACTGATAATAGTTTATTAATCTACAATACAACTGAAAACTGTTTTAACTATTGGAATTCCAGCGAGACTGAGTGGAAAAGCCTATGCGGTGTTAAAGGAAAAGCAAAATTTACTATAAATTGTAAAGACATAGTTATAAATGGCGTTTATATAGAAGGTAATAATTTAACTGATTCTGACTATATAAGTGTACCAGTTAATATTACTAAGCCTGGAACTTACAACATCAAAATTATAACAGATAATAACTATTCATTTCAAGCAGAAGGAGTTTTTGATTATATTGGTTCTTATACAATAAAAGTAATGGGTATGGGCACTCCTTTAAAAAAAGGTGAAAATTTATTAACAATTAAATCTCAAGATTTAGATATTTCTTGCGATACTGCAAAAACAATATCTGTACTTCCTGCTCTTGCTAATGTAAATATTCAATGTAGCACAGTTATCGTCGATGGAGTATACGTTGTTAAAAAACCTCTTACTGAAACTAATACTATTGCATTAAACGTCAGCACTACCAATGAAGGAAGCTGGGAAATTACCTCTAATACTGTAAATGGCATTTCTTTTAGTGGCTCTGGAAATTTTAGCGCCGCTGGTACTTATCCTGTAACACTTCAAGGGAATGGAACTCCTATTGAAAGTGGAGAATATACTTTTAAATTAAATGCCAGTGGTAATGGGTCAATAACCAATTGTGATTTTAAAGTTAAAATAGCAGTTAGAAGTATGAAAGTTTTAGGTTTAGGAAACAATACTACCGATGGCGTTTGGAACATTGCTGGTAATCAGAAATTTGGAGGTGTAACCAATTTTACTTACGGTTCATTAATGGAAACCGATAAACATTTCGGTAATAATCAACAAGCAACATTCCCTGTAGAAAGTATTACTATGTTACCTTTATATGGAGAAAGTCCTGATTTAGCTGGCACTATTCAATCATTCAATCCAGATGTTATTGTTGCTGAGTATAACTTTTTAAGTGGTGCTTCGACTTCGGCAGCTACTGTTAATAATATACAGGCACTAGTAAATTTTGTAAATTCTGGAGGAGCCCTTGTCTTATGTATGGACGGAGATGGACCTACAGCTGTAAGAAACCAAAATGCATTATCTATTACTAAAAGTATATTCAATGATGAAAACATAACTGTTAATGGATTAACTACTGCCAGACAATTTTTATTTGCATCCGCTAATAACAAAATAATTGACGGATATTTTTTTAATTTATTAAACCACAACTTGGGTTCTGATGGAGGAAATAATTTTTCATTTACTAATCTTCCTCCAGAGAAAACTGACTATATAGCCTATGCAGGAAGTACTGCTAGTAATGATTATATTTCTTTTAAACATAAAAATAAAGGTTATCTTTTCGTGGGGGATGGGGCTCCCTTTTCCAATAGATATGGCAATATTGCTCCATATAACTACCCTTTAAAATTTGACTCAAGTTTTAATCCATTAGTTAACGTATATTCTACTCCTCCATCTGTAAATTCCTACTTTTATTTAAATGTAATGGCTTGGGCTTTTAATTGGGCTCAAAAACATAAAATTCAATAAATTAGTTTTAGACCTAAATAAATATGACAATACTAAGTTTTAAAGTTATTCATTATGTATATAATTAATTAGTAAAGTTTTTTAAATTAATACTATATTATCGATTTTCTTTATATAGTACAAGATTAGGCTTAATTAAAAAAAATTCTTTAAAGTTTAAAATTTTAAACACTAATCTTTTTTATTAACTTTGAAGACTCTTTTATAATGTGTAGATGGACTTAAATTCATTATTTTCTGATAAACGTACCGGAACTCAATACAAATCAAATAGTAAAAAAGCAGATCCGAGAAGTGAATATCAGCGAGATTTTGATCGGGTCATTTTTTCCACTGCTTTCCGACGGTTACAGAATAAAACTCAGGTTTTTCCACTTCCCGGAAGTGTCTTTGTACATAATCGCTTAACCCATTCTTTGGAAGTTGCTTCTGTGGGACGCTCTTTAGGGAATGAAATAGGTAATTATATTTCAACAAAATATGAAAATCATCTAACTCCAGAGACTAAAGATTTGTATAAACATAGCTTATACAACGTTATTTCAACCGGCTGTTTATGTCATGATATTGGAAATCCTGCTTTTGGGCATTCGGGAGAAGATGCTATCGCCAGCTACTTTTATAGAAATGAATCTGCATTAAAAGATAGATTTACAGAAAAACAATGGAGCGATTTTATTAATTTTGAAGGAAATGCCAATGCTATTCGGGTACTTACCCAACAACAAAACGGTAAATCGGAAGGAGGAATTATGCTCACTTACTCCACCTTAGCCTCCATTGCCAAATATCCTTGCGAATCTATTGCTAAGAATAAAAAAATACTACAACAAAAAAAATTCGGATTTTTCCAAACCGAAAAATCTACTTTCTTAGATATTGCTAAGGAAACTTCTATGTTACAGAAACATGAAGATCCTTTAATATTTGCACGTCATCCTTTTGTTTGGCTCGTAGAAACGGCTGATGATATTTGCTATAATATTATTGATTTGGAAGATGCCCAGCGTTTAGGTTTTATTAGTGCTTCGGTTTGCGAAGAATTATTGCAACAAATTATAACCGAAATTCAGGGAGCTAAGAAATGGCAACGGGTGGGTAAAAAACTTGGTGGAATAGAAGATAAAAACGACCGTATTTCTTTTTTACGTGCGGTTTCTATTGGTACTTTAATCGGGCGATCTATAGAATTATATAAACAGAATTTTGAAAAAATACTAAGTGGTAGTTTGCAACTTTCTATTTTTGACGAAATTAAGCAGGAATGCAAAGCCATTCAGGAAATTGAGAGTTTTTCCATTGAACATATTTACAACCACCGTTCCGTAGTAGAAATAGAAAATGCGGGTTATAATGTAATGTACGAATTGCTGGATCACTTTATACCTCCTATTATAAAAACCAAAGAAGAACGAAAAGAATACGAAAAAAAAGCAATAAAGCTTATTCCTAAGCAATATTTATATGAAGACCTAACCGAATATGAAAGAGTATTAGGCGTATTAGACTTTGTTTCCGGAATGACAGACAACTACGCTACCGACCTCTACCGCAAAATCAAAGGAATTGATATTGGCATGACTTTGTAAATCCATTCTTTTTTATTTAAGAGAAACCCCGCATTCAATTAATTTATTTTTAATATAAGGTGCATATTGCTCTGCACCATAAAAGGTAAAATGGCCAGTATCATGAACATAAGGAATACCAACATTAGAAACTTCCTTTATAGGGAGCTTTAATAAATCTAAATATTTATCATTAAGTTTATCTTTTAAAAGTGTATTTATTTTTAAAACATTCTCCTTTAGAATTTCATCTTGTTTACGAGTAATTGAGTAGCAATTTTTTAGGTAATATTTAGTAGGAAAATCAATATCATAAATCATATTTTGACCTAAAAACAAGGTTTTTACATTGAACTGTTTAAAGTAAGATTCAGTATTATCTATCTTCTCTAATAAATCCTCATTACTAACTGCATAATAAATATAACTAGAACTAATTATTACTAAATCAATATGATTAGAATTTTTAGGAAAAAATTCTTTAAAAAAGTAATTAAAAAAAAACTTTTCTTGTTCTTTCCCTGGATTTGGATAAATCATTGGATAAGCCCCATTGGTTGTAATTTGAATTAAATTATAATCTGAATTTTTGAATATATTTTTAAAGGTCTTTATAAACATTCCTGCATGACTATCGCCTAATAAAATAACATTTTTTTTAGAAGTATCAACTTCAACTTTATTTAAATAAAAATCTAAAAAATTCTGTTTTTTAGGCTGAAAATGATGATTATTATAAGAATATTGAGCTTTACATTGAGTACTTAAAGGATAGTTAGTAGCATAATAAACTAAATTACTTTTATATCTTGTTGGGTAAATAGTACGTATATCTATTTCAGTTAATATTATAGTAAATAATGAAAAGACAATTGAAATAAATAATACAAATTTTACTTTAATAAATTTCGTTTTTTCAATAAAATGATAAGATATAATTGCAAATAATAATGAAATTAATATTAAAAAAATCCTATTTAAAATGTTAATATTTAATGAAAAATATGCAGAAAGCACATAAATCGGCCAGTGCCATAAGTACAAAGAATAGGATATATTTCCTAAATATGTTATTATTTTATTATGAAATAATTTGATATCTACATTTATAAAAATAATAATACTTACAGCAAATACAGGAACTAAAGTTAGATAAGATGGCCACGTTAAAGTCCTATTTGCAATTAATACAAATCCAAATAGTATTACTAGAGAAATTATAAAAATATATTTTTTTATATTATTATTTATTTTAATTAAATTGTAAGAGTAGATAAAAGCCAAACCACCAAACATCATTTCCCATGCTCTTAAATAAAACATATAAAATGCATATGATGGGTTTGATCTACTATATATATTCATTAATAAAAATGAAAGAGCTATTAGAAAAATATAAATTATTTTAAATATTTCAATATTTCTCAAATATATTTTTTTCAACAATAATAATAGTAATGGATATACCATATACAATTGCCATTCTACAGACAGAGACCATGTATGAAGCAAAAAATTAAATTGTGAATAGTAATCAAAATATCCACTATTTAAATAAAAAATGAAATTTGAAAAAAACAAACAACTGGAATAGGCAGATTTTAAATATATAATAAACTGAGTTGGTATAAAAAAATATAATATTATTAGAAAGAATATTAGCATAAATAACAAAGCTGGAATGATTCTTATGATTCTTTTTTTATAAAAAGTTATTAAATTAAACGTATTACTTTGAATTCCAGATAAAATAATACTAGTCATTAAATAACCAGAAATTACAAAAAATACATCCACTCCTACAAATCCACCACTAAATAAAAAAAAATTATAGTGATAAAATAGTACAACTAAAACTGAAAAAGCTCTTAAAAATGAAAGATCAAACCGAAATTGTTTATTGTCCATATACTTTTCTGCTCATGCAAATGTACATATAACAATTATCATATTACCTAATAATATAAAGATTTATTAGACATACTAATAATAATATATATATATATTTATTAATTTAGTAATTTATATTTTAATTCAATATAATTTATATAAATTAATTATTAAATTTATTTTATTTTTTATTAATTTATTTTTTATTAAAACAAAAATTTTTTAATTTATAATCTTTTTATTTTCCAATGATTGAAATTTAGATAAATTGTTTTTATTTTTTGATAGATCATAGATAATAAATGATATTTTAAATATTCACCTGTAAAATATTTAAATATTAAGTTTATAGTCAATTATTTAGGTGTATAAAAAGTTCATAATAATATCTATTTACTACAGCACATTATCATCATAAATTTGCATAGAGTGGAATTGATATATTTGTTTGATTATCTATCTCTCTCTTATATATATTAAATGCTAAAAAAAAATTTTTTTACTTTTTTACTTTTTTTTTAATTTTTATATTAAAAAATTTCCTTATTTATAACTTTTCAATTAAATTACATCTGCCTTTGAACTTTTGTTTATAAAGATCTTTCTACTATTTTATTAATAGGGTTGAAAATGCTGTTTGTAGAATTGTTTAGAAAAATTTTCTACTTTATTATTAAATTATTAAAGTAATAAATTGTAGCCTCTTAATTCTTATTCCAATTCCTTACCTAAGGAACATTTAAAGCCTTAAATATCCTTTCTACCACTTTATATTTAATAGTTTTTTTGTACCTAATCCGATAGGGCGGATTAGGTAACTACTAAATAATAAGCTAAGCTTTCTTGTTTAATTCCTAGCTTTACTATAAGTCTTGTTATATTTCTTACCTGATGTATTTTTTAAGATATCTATCTGTATTATTAAACAAAAGGTTTTAGTAAGAGTAAGTGAAATACAAATAAAGCGCATATATATTTTATATATATCTATATATAGTATAAAATCACCTTTTTATTAGATGACTATTTTTTTTAAATCTTAAAGGAAAATTCTTGTTTTATGTAATTTGTTATATCTATAACTTGTTGTGTATTAAACTCAATACCACTAATTAAAAATCTCTTATACTCATTAATCATTTTCATATTAAGTCATTAAGCATCTAATAAGCCAGATTCTTTAAAGAATTCTGGTTCATCAAAGTCAACTCTAGCTATATCATATAAACAATTTTTACCAAGAGAATGTACTATTTCATTACCATTATTTATCTCAGTTATGTTGGGGGGGGATATATAAGTTAATACTTAGATATTTTTCATTACAATGAGGGCATTTAAAATATAAAAGATCAAATATAGAAGATCTATTTTCAGGAGGAGAGATTAAAATCCAATAGTCATTCAAATAATTCATTTCTATATACGGAAAAACGGTATGGATGCTGTCTATAAATGTTCTGTTTTTATTTGCTGTTGATAATAATCCCAAATTATAAACATAGGGAAGACCTTTATTCTTACGAAATTGTTCGGATAGTATACTTATTTTATCCTTGCAGGATAAACATTCCAGACTTATATCAAACCGAGCCCCTCTGGGAAATGTATAGGGTTTTTGTAGCTCTACTTCCTGCCTTTGGGTAAAAAAATTCAATTCAATATCATATTTTGAAGGTTCTGTTGCTACTTTAATTTTTTTATTGTAGTATTCTTTTACTTTTATTTGCATAGCTCATTATTTTTTTGTCTGTATTACTGTTCCAATATATTGGCTATATTGACCATTGGGTGAGCACTTGATAGTTACTTTTATATAGCTTTTGTCTATCAAGTTCTGGAAACTAGTAAACCCTCCTTCTTTAATGGGCTTATTATTACTAATATTTATAAATTAAGTAGTTAAGCTAGTATTAATAAATAAATTAACTGATTTCTATTTTTTTTTATGTAATAAATCGGTTCTATCTCAAATTTAAAATCTTCTATTGGAGTTCGTTCTTCCCATATTTCATCTACTTCATTTTCCTCTATTTCATAAATAGGATCGTATCCATGGTGGGCATAATTCTTAAGAATTACCTGTAAATCTATAGGTGGATTTAAAACTATTTTATTTGGTTGGATAACTTTAATTATCTGACATCTATAACCTTTATAGTTACATAATGTAATTACATAGTATGCAGATTGAATATCACTTCTTTCTACATCTAAAAACACTTTGCTATCTAATTCATTGTTATTATAACTTTTAAAATTATTAGATAATGAAATATAATTTTTTTCAGTTTGAAGTCTATAAAAATTATCTGAAATACTCCAAAACCTGCATTCAATGCCTAAAAAGATAGCATATGAATTATTTCTTACTAACATAAATTTATTATTTTACATTTATAAATTTTTCTAAATCTTTATTATATATAGCTTTTAATATTTCCATGCCATCATTATGTACTTCCCATATTTCATCTCCCTCTGAAAATCTTAATCTATTAGGCAAATGCCATTCAGAAACTCCTAAAACTCCTCTTTTTCCAGCTGTAAATCCTGTTGCTGTAAATGGATAATCAAACATATCATAAGTTCCTCCTGTAGGAATGATAATCTCTTTGGGAACTTTTAAAGATTTAAATCTAATAACGCCACAACTACCTTTATCTATATAAAAAGGAGTTTTCACATAATCTAACCGTAAACCATTATATATATCTTCATATGATTTTAAATGTTTAGCATCTGAAGCTCTTGACATGAAACCTCCTACTTCATTATAATTTCCATTAATATATTTTTTAGGTATTTCTCTAAGTGTGGAAAAATTAGGTACATCCAATACTTCTTCTTTTAATAGCCTCATATGCTCTCTATTTTTACCAAATTCTTGTAATAATAAAAGAGTGGGCGAAATCAGAGGCATGTTTTCTTTTATTTTATTATCTACATAAAATACTAATGAAGCATTCAATTTTTCTACCTTGTTAAGGGTTATTTCTGTATTATACGCTAGATAAAATAGATCCTCCGGTAGAAAATGACTGGCAGTAAGGGTGTATAACCCTCTCTCGTCATTTGCACAATCTTTAATCTGAAAATTTGTTCCATAGGTAATATTGTAGTCTTCCATTTTTTTTTGTAATATAGAAGGTTTCGACCAGTTGACTATAAATTCCTGATCTTCCAGTAAATCTTTTCTTGGGGCTTTAGGGCTAAGGTTGTAAAAATCCTGCCATTCTTTTACCCCCTCCTTTCTTAATTTATTTTCTATAATGGCTAGAATTATCCCTAAACTAAAAAAATTCTGCCATTGGTATTGGCTTACTTTTAGTAAGCAATGCTCTAATCGGGGTTGTTTTTTTATTGAAAATATTGTGTATGCAATATTCTTAGAATGGGGAGTAGTTTCCAGACATTCAAAATCGGTTTGATAATCCTTATTAAAATTAGGCAATCTTTTTTTTAATACCTCTGCAGAGCGCAGGTACAATCTTACCTCTAAGGGGGCTGTAATCTGTTTTTTATTGTTTGGTTCCATTTGCTATACTTTAAACTAAGAGGGATCTTTGTTTGGAATTTCATCTCCTTTTTCAAAATCAGAGGGTTCAAAACGGCTTCCGTCTATAAATTCAGATAGGGTTAGTACTCGATAACACCCTCTTTTAACTACTCCTATTTTCTCTGGAAGTGAAGAGAGCGAGAGTTCTTTTTCTAAAACCTCTTCCAAAGCCTGGTTCAATCGTTGGCATCCTAAACCAATATCATTCAAAGACAAGGTACAGCAAACACCTTCTATTAAAGGATTTTCTTCTCTCTGATTTAAAATCCAATCCTGGATCTGACTGGATGTGGTTTCTTCTTCAATGTATTGGCGCGTAAAATTTCCTAAAATATATTTTTTAGGTATTTCTATAAGTGTGGAAAAATTAGGTACATCCAATACTTCTTCTTTTAATAACCTCATATGCTCTCTATTTTTACCAAATTCTTGTAATAATAAAAGAGTGGGTGAAATCAGAGGCATGTTTTCTTTTATTTTATTATCTACATAAAATACAAATGAAGCCTCCAGTTTTTCTACCTTATTAAGGGCAATTTCTGTATTATACGCTAGATAAAATAGATCCTCCGGTAGAAAATGACTGGCAGTAAGGGTGTATAACCCTCTCTCGTCATTTGCACAATCTTTAATCTGAAAATTTGTTCCGTAGGTAGTATTGTAGTCTTCCATTTTTTTTTGTAATATAGAAGGTTTCGACCAGTTGACTATAAATTCCTGATCTTCCAGTAAATCTTTTCTTGGGGTTTTAGGAGGGCTAAGGTTGTAAAAATCCTGCCATTCTTCTACCCCCTCTCTTCTTTGTATAGCTTCCATAATAGCTAAGACTATTCCTAAATCAAAAAAATCCTGCCATTGGTATTGGCTTACCTTTAGTAAGCAATGCTCTAATCGGGGTTGTTTTTTTATTGAAAATAATGTGTATACAATATTCTTAGAATGGGGAATAGTTTCCAACCATTCAAAATCGGTTTGGTTTTCCTCATTAAAATTAGGCAATTCTTTTTTTAATACCTCTGCAGAGCGTAGGTACAAACTTACCTCTAAGGGGGCTGTAATCTGTTTTTTATTATTTGGTTCCATTGATCAAAATTAGTTGAATATTGGGAAACATTTGGTTAAATTGTTGAATCACTCCTTGGCAAGAGCTGCAATAAGGGTTTTCTGATACTATTTTTAAGATTCCTTTTATGTCTTTAAAGACTTGGTTTGCCTGCCTGGCTCCTAATTGGTAGGCTAAATCATTGAGCATTCGGTACTCACTATCTACATTTCTAAGCCAGCTTCCTCCTTTGCCTTGAACTACAGTAGCTGTAAATACAGGGGGTGTATTTTTTTTAACATCTTTTGCATCTATAGATTCCCAAATTTTATTGTCTATTTTTTTATTCTGTACTATTCCTTCTAAATAACCTAAATTTCTACCAACTAAATTTTTATCATCTCTATATTTCAATATTTTTTGTATAGCAAGTTCTCTTTCTATAGAAGCTCCTTGGTAAGCATGGTTTAAGTTTAAATTTTTCAGTTTTGCCAATTGTCTTTCTAAAGGAACAATATCTCTTACTATATTTATATTATTCTTATTTTTTTCTACTACTAAAACCATATCTAAACCGGCGTCTAGTATAAAGTTTTTTTGCTGGTACCCATTTTCCAATACTTCGAATACAACACTAGGAGGAATTCCACCCTTAAGAGTATGCAAGGGGGTCATAACCTCAATGGCTTTTTTAGAAAAATGCCAATTTTCAATAATTGCAAATTCTTCCCCATTAAAAATAACTTTTTTATACTCAGACCAACTTGCCCACCAATTTCTCCCATATTTAGCTTCACTATAGGCAGTAAGTTCTGCTTTTACATCTAGTATTTTTTTAGCATCTTGATTACCTATACTTGCTTCTTCAACTAAAATTTTATGAACTTTTGCATCATCCATTTCAGATAAAAACTTAGCTAGTTTCCCTTTCCCTATATAACCAGCTAAACTGGTTATATTCATGGCTGCAGTTACCGCATTGTAAGCCTCTAAAGCTGATTTTAATTCTTTATTTTTAGATAAAGAGCTATTGTTATTTATTACTAAGTTGGTTGCTGCGTTTACTTTCCCCCATTTATCTATAAAAGTAAAGGTCTTAGCCAACCACTTAGTACCGGTGGCTATTTTAGTTACAGGTACAAATAAAGTTATTGCATCTAAATAATTTTGGGAATACTGTTTTATATTGGCTAATTCTCCTTTTTCATAAGCGTAATATAAGAATATAGCCGGTACTACAGCCACATTTGCATTGGGATCGAGTAAGCCTTCTACCAAATTAAAATCAGAATCATCCAATATAATAACAGGTTCAAAAGGCAGGAGTTTTTCGTCTTCCCTCCAATTTAATTCTTGGGTTGTGTAGCAAACTATTTTAGCTTCTTCAAAAGAATTGGTTTGTTTCTCTTCACATTTTTCTTTTACTTCCCAAACACCTTGGGAAATTAATAGATAATTTTTATTTTTTATAAAATGTGCGTGTAATATTTTTTCTCCATCAGACGGATATATATAACTGTTTTGAACTACCGTAAATAAACTTATTTCCTTATCTCCTTTTTTAGTTACTATTCCTTTATTAACTTCATTGAACATGACTATTAATAACCTAACAAAACCTGTAAAGTTATTATCTCCTATGAACAGTACTTGGTCGTCTAATCCGGAAAGTAAAGTTATTAATACCTCATTATTATTGTTCTGTAAGTAATCTAGGAATTTTGAATAATCTTCCGGTTGAATACCATACATTAACTTCAGTAAAGCACTTTCTTTTTTTCCACCTATAAAATTTCCACTAATTAGTATTTTGTTAATCAAAAATTCAATTTCGTTGTAGGAAAGTAATTTTACAGCGCATGCATTTATAGATTTTAAGCTGTCAACCGTTTAACTTATAGAGTGTTCAGGATTCTTAAACTCAAGTAAATGTAAAAGTGTTTGATGTTGTTTTTCTAAACTTTCATCACTTATTTGCTTACAATCAGTAGTGAAATCATCCCTTAATTCTCCTTGACAATAAAGTATCTGTAAACACTTTAAACGTCCATCCTCTACTCCTAAAAATTTTACTCCCGGTTCGCACTCTATAATCTCTGGTGAAGTAAATGTATAAAAAAAGTACTCCTTAGGTATATTCTTATAAAATGTATACCCACTAACACTTTCTTGATCTACGATTACCTTTTCTAACTTAGCTTTTAATGTAGCATCCTTAATGTTTTTTAAATTAGAAAGATCTTTTCTAAGTTCATCAAAACTTATAAGATTGTATCCTTCATGAAGGACTCCAGCTTTTTCTGTTATCGATAATATATAGGTTATTTCTTTTTCATTTTGTTTTGTGACTATTGAAGTCAATTTATTGTGTTGATCAAAAGAAATTTTAGAAATTAATTTCATTTTCTCTTCAGGTAGAGTTGCCAATGCAGTTTTTCCTATGGAAAATAAGTTGCAGTCCATTAGGCTTAAATCAAAATCTATAAAAGATGAAATTTTATTGATTTTAGCTCCTAGAAATAATTCTTGATTTGCTGCCCCCTCGTTTTTATCGTCAAACCAACCGATATGGAGTTGCGGATTTTGAATGGCTGCCCAATCCTGCCGGCTTAGCTTAGTTCCCTGCCCGTAATCCATTAACAGATCTGTTTTCCCTTGGGGAACTTCTTGCGGATGTTTCAGGCTGTATACCCCATGCCCCAGCTCATGGGCGTAGGTTTTAAGATTACTATTCTTAAAAACATAACCAAACTGCCTGCCCAAGGGCATAAACCCGATTTCTCCGCTACTGGCTGATTTCTCGGTAATTAACAGATAGTAGGTAGACGGATCAAACTCCGGCAATTCTTTTACCTTTTGGTTTATTTGCTGTTGTTGTTCGGTATATTGGGCTAGGGCTCCACTTTTATCTGTCGTTATTGTATTGTCTTCCAGAGATAAAACTTCGGATAGATCCAGACTTTCTCCTACGGTAAAGATCCCACCCGCCGGATGATAAACCTGATTCAGATACTTTTCTAATTCTTGCGAAGCAGGCAATTGGGCATTTTTATCTAGTTTTACCAATACCACCCGTGCCGGTTCTTGATCGGTGATATGTACCAAAATAAAAGCTCCGGCGGTTTGGTATTTACCTTTCTGTTTAATAACAGCCTGTACTTCTTCTTCGGCATTGTTGAATCGTCCTTCCAGCGTTAGTTTGTATTGCCCGGAACTTATTTTCTCAGATTTTATGGCTACTCCGTCTTGGGTTCGGAAAATAAGGCTATCCGCGTTTATTTCAGGATCTTCCACTACTACGTTGGCCAACAAATAATCCGTATTTCCATTTTTCACTGCTTTGTAGGGCAAGTAGTAATTAGGATCTATTTTTTTGTAGTTTTTACGTACTTCTTCCGGATCGTTTTTCTCTACAGCATCAAAAGCATAACGAGAATCCGATGCTTGGGCAAAGCTTACTTTGATGCCCTGGGCGGTTAACTGCGTAATGCTTCCTTTTGCATCTACTCCTTCGGTGGTTTTAGGATTGGAAGCTCCCGCTTCGGATAGGATCCCTCCTTCCGTAACATTCCCCTTTTCATCTATGGTATACACCTTTCCGTTACTATCCACCAATTGATAGTCTTTGCCTAAAGGATATTCTACGGTTTCTCCATTTTCTCCGATAATGAGTATCTTATCGCCTTGTACAATGATTTCTTTTACCGGGAAGTTTACTTCTATATCTTTTTTTCCATCATGACCTTCTCCAGTTAGGGTACCTACATCCGACATACCTCCCCAGCTAGGATCGTAAGTGGTATTGATAACCCCGCTAAACAATTGGTAATCCGTATTGATTTGTATTCCTCTGAACTCTACAGCGATCCGTGTGTCTGCAAAGTAAGGCACCGTAATATATCCGGTTCCATTATAAACTCCATTTTGTCCGCTAACCTGTTTTACCTTAACCGTAAAGTCTCCGGCAGAAAAACTTTCGTTTACGGCAAGATTCAGCAACGGGTTTTTATTGGTAATTTTTATTTCGGGCTGTATGCCACAATTATAAGAAGAATCTTTACTTCCCTTTTTTTCCGGAAGGGTAAATTGTTGCAAACCGGAATAAGTATAGTGTTGGGTTAATCCGGTCAGCGGTTCACAGGTTCCGCCCACTCTAAATTCATACGTTGCTCCGGGTTCTAATTCACTGACTTGTACCTGATTATTTTGCGTATAAACATCAAACCATTCGGCTCTGGGGTTTCCTTTTTTACGGAATTGAACATGGTATTTAAGGTGTTGCGGACGTCCCTGCCAATATAGTTTTACTGTTTGGCTACTGAGGGCTTCGCTTAACAAAAAGGTAGGAGCCTCGCAACCGGTACTGTATGTAAAGTAATAAATTTCGCTATATCCGTTATTTTTAAAAACATGATTCTCGGATAATCCGTTGGAAGAAACCGCTTGTACCCTCCAAGCATAGGTTTTGCCCGGGATAAGTGATGGATTAGCCATGGTGTACAATAAAGTAGTGCCATAGGTTTCTTGTGTATAATAATCCGGTGAAGAAAGGAAAGCGGCCCGTGGGTCTATCTGATTGTCCCATAGTTCTCTAAGTTGAAAAAGGTAACGGGTGTTCGGGGCATTGATATGGCGGGGCATCCACTGAAAAATTAGGTTTTGTGGAGTTCTTTCCTGTATATTTTCGCCATTTACCGGTAAATTCAGCAAAGGAGGCTCATTTTGCACGAGGTAGAGAGGAACCGTACTTTTTTGAGATAGTTTTTCGTTTGTCAGAAAATCGTAAACTTCCCAAGAAAATAAATACATTCCTTCGTTGAGCGGTCGGCTGTATTGGGCAGAATTTATGCCTTGTAAGTTTTGAAATTCAAAATAGGCACGTAGGTCTATACTTGAGAATTCTTGCATTACCCCACCGGTCAAATAAATATCCGGAGCTCCTACTACATAATCTTGAGAAACGGCTTTAAAACCACTTCCTTCTATATAAAGTTTTAATTTTACTTTACGGTTTACAACATGAATGTCCTGCATAAGCAACCGCAGGGTAAATTTATTTTCCGTACTTAGTGTATAATCACTAAGCTGGGGGCTATAGGGAGGGACGTAGTAATGGTTTACTTGTACCGGGTATACTTGTGCTTGTATAAAACCGTAAAGAAAAAAGAGAAAGAAAAGTATATTTTTTCTCTGGCTTTGTTTCTTTTTATTTTCTTTATATAGAGTATTCATAGTAGGAAGATCCATTTTCATTAGGTTTAATTGTTGTTGGGTTTCCCCTTCGGAGAGCCTAGGTCAAAAGAATAACCATAGCCAAAGGTTACTGTTAGTTCATTTAAATCAGCAGTAGTTCCTCCACTTTTAATGAGGTAAATACCGGTTAAATTAAAATTATGTTTTTTAAATAAAGTATAAGTAGCTCCGCCTCTCAGATTTATTATTTGGCTATTGGCTTGTTTACTTTCCGAGGTGTTGTAAGAAACTCCTATATTGGTATTCAATGTTTGGTTCAACAGTTTTTTATTTAGAGTTACAGAAGGCCCCCAAGATCGGGAATCGTTATCGGTAATATCTACATAAGTATAATTAAGCAAGGTGCTTATACTTAAGTTTTTTTGTGGAAAGGTTAGGTTATAGGCGGTACTAAAATTATGAAAGTTGCTAGCCTGCCCTCTGCGTATAACACCATCTGTTTTATTCGCACTAGCGGCTAAGGAATAATTAAAGTTAAAATTTTGAGAAAGTTTATCCTTAGCCGAAATATTCCAATTGGCATTTATATTGGCATTTTGCGACAATTGCTCATAGCGAAACGTCTGTAAATATTCTTGTTCAGGATCGTAATAATGATTGATCTGATCAAACTGGTTTAATCGCTGGTTGGTATAAGTGGTAAAATTGGAATAAGAACCGGTGAAGTTTAGTTTTTCTGAAAGTTGAAGCGATGCATTTACGGCTCCTACTATTCTTCTGGTATTTTGCTCTTTGGTGTTTTCTAAGTTGTCTCTTTGGTAGCCTAGATTAAAAGCTATATTTAACCGATCGTTTAAAAATGGGCGGGAACCGTGTACGGTAATATTTTCAAAATCATTAGTAAAATAATAAGCCCCTAGGGTTTCATAGCCCGGGTCTACCCTTTCGTACCCTACGCCCCATTGCATCTTTTCCACCCTAAATTCCAATCCAGCTTTGTAAGCACTGTAATATTGGGTACTATTCTTAGGATTTCCTATGAATAATCCGGACAAACCTCTTCGGTATGAGGAAGAAGCATCCCGGGTATCCCGGGTTATAGCAGAAGAGCCATATTCTGCACTTAGCTTTATATCCTTGGTTATAGCTAATTCTCCGCCTAAACTAAGGGCTAGATTTTCCTTAGGGGTTACCCCTCTATCATCCGGGATATAAGGCAGAGAATTCTTTTCATCTCTTCCATAAAAACCGGAAAATTGGATTTTATAAATTTCTTTTTCCCAGGAAGTTTTTACTCCGTATCCCATTCTTCTAAAAGTTGGAAGGGTTTGGGGTTGAAACTCATCAGGTTTTACAGCTTTTAATAATTGCCCTCCCATAACACTTATATTTAGGGGACCTTCAGGGGTAAGCTCCAATCCTGCTCCGGTAAATTGATGCCCGTCTAAAGTGTAGGGAGAAAAACTCATGGAAGCATCTCCAATATGGGCAGTGATCCATTTCCATTTAGGGTGAATGCTTAGTCTGTTAAACTTATAGGGTACTTGATAGTTTAATTCATTTCCCTGATTGGTAAGACTGTAAGAAATAGGCATGGAAAACGTCAGCCAACTTAAATTAATATTCCCTTGCAGATAGTAGGTAAAGGGTTCTCTTGAACTCCGTTGATTGGAATTATAAAACACACTATTGGCTGTTACAGCTCCATTTATTTTTAAATCTGTCGCTTGAGACATTGCTTCAAAGTCTAAATCCTGGGCTTGCAAACATCCTCCCCAAAAAAGACCTATTCCCGATAAGACATATTGTATGCGTAAAAAATAAGTAGAGATTCTCCTTATTCGTTGTTTGTTCTTAGTAGTAGTTATTTTCATAGATGGCAATTCTATTCTTTATCCTCCTTTTCTCTTCAATAATTTTATTTATTTTGCTGTTTTTTGAACTTTTATATCGCAGATAATAAAAGATTCCTCTCCTTGATTCACCATTTGATTGATTTTTATGGCTCCTTTTCTTCCATCTTGGGTTTGGAAAAGAATTACCCGAGGGGTTGTATTTCCAAATCGTTGAAGTCCTGCAGGATTTTCTTGTGGAGTAAGAGATTGAAGTAAATGATCGTCATTCATACCTTCAAATTGCTCCGGGGAAAGAAGGGTACCGCAATTGCATAATTCTTGGGAGTTAACAAAAATGGTAGGTTGCGCATTGGGTAGGATTGGAAATCCTTCGGAGGAAACTTTATCGGGAGATACAAATTTGTTATACGTAAAGGCAGGACTCAACCCAAAGAAAACCAAATCAATCTGATTACTATTAGTTTCATTTACTTCTTGTGCCGTATAGCTCCGTTGCATTACTGTAGAAAAAAAGGCTCCTTGGGTATTTTGTGTATGTGCGGAATGAATCCCTAATTTTATATTCTTAAATATTCTTAGGTTCGTATCTTTATAAATGGTTATTGTTTGCTCAGACACAGATTGGCTACTTCCGTTATCTGTTTCTAATTTTATAGTATATGTTCCCGGATTTTGATATACTACGGCCGGTTCTTTTTCTGTAGAAACGGAAGGGGTAGCTCCCTCAAAAGTCCATAAATAAGCAGTTGCATTCTTAGATTGGTTTTTCAGCTGAAGGCGCACCGGGGCTTGGTAGTCATTATCAAATAAACTTACTTCCCAATGAAATAAGGAACTTATGTTATCGGCTACGGTTATTATTTTTGATGATCTTTCTTTCTTATTTCCATTATCTACGGTTAGGGTTATTTTATGTTCTCCGGGAGTGGAAAAAATAACCACCGGAGGTATTTTTTCGGTAGAAATAGAAGGCATCCCCCCTTCAAACTCCCATAAATAAGTAAATCCTATCCCTTCCGTGTTATTTTGTAATTCTACCTGTACCGGAGGGTAATTGGCTTGATTATTTATAATCTGCGCAGAAAAATCAATTTTTATGGCATCATAGATCCGTATGGTTTCAGTATAAGTATCTTTCCCTCCATCTTTGTTGGTTACGGTAAGACTTATGGTATATTCGCCCGGAGTTTCATAGGTGATGGTTCCTGGATTTTTCTTATGGGAAGAACTAGGAATTGCTCCTTCAAAACTCCACTCCCAGTTTTCGGCTCCTTCGGATTTGTCTAGTAGATGAATCTGTACAGGTATGGAATAATTTTCTTGTACATATTTTAACTCAAAAGCTGCTTTTGCTTCAATTATGCTATCTTTATAGCAGGATTGAAGGGTTATCATAATACCTAGTAAGCAAAATAAATATTTCTTTAATTTCATAGTCTGGTTGTACGTAATTAGGCGTTTTTAATAAGTAATCATTCTTTTTACCAAAGTGCCTTTGGAGGTTTCTAATACAATAATATATATGGAAGACCCTAAGTTAAGGAGATGATACATTTCTTCATATTCTGATTTACCTTGTATTTTTCTTTCATCAAACAATTGTCCGTTAGTATTAAAAACACGTAGTACTACAGGGCTTTCTTCAGATAGTTTTACTAAAATTTTAAATTCACCTTGATTGGGATTAGGGGTTAGTGTAAATTCTTTGATCAATGGATTTTGGGTAGTTCCCGGATTGGGTAAAGATCTGCTTTGTTCTACGATTATATTTTTTTCAAAATATTGAGAACATTCTCCCTGAGTAGAAGTCAATCCAATGATATAATTTCCCTCTTTTGGAAAGTTTAAAGAGATTTGTTGATCTTCCTGATTATTTATTTTTACGGTATTAGGCACCCACCATTGAGTAGTCTCTCCTTGTGGACGACTTACATTTACAAGTATTACTTCTTCTCCTACGTAGGCTTGGGTCGCTAACAAAAATTCAGCATCTATATCTACATTAGAACGATAAATATTTATTTCATCTACAACTATGCATCCTTGCTCTGTGATTGCCGTAACTCTATAGTTTCCCGGGTCTGTAAGAGTTACCTGGGCAGATGGTGAGAAAAAACCGTTAGAAGATTCCCAGCTGTATGTGGCTGATATTCCCTCTAGGGTAGCATCTAAATCTAATGATTGCCCATTACACAATACTCTATTTCCACCTAAATTAATTTTATATTCTTCTGGATTTTGTATTTCTATTGGTTTAATCGCTATGCAACCTCTGGCATCTGTAACGGTCAGGGTATAAATTCCTTGAGAAAGATGATCTATGGATGCATGGGTATCTCCTGTATTCCAAAGATATTGGTAGGGAGCTACTCCCCCGGTAACTTGTACATGGATAGAACCGTTATTTCCTCCATAACAAGTGGGATTTTCTATACTTTCTTCGATAACTATCTCCCCAGGTTGTTGCAATGCAATACTTCCTTCTACCCTACACCCTGCGGCATCTGTAATTATTACTTTGTACACTCCCGCAATTAAATGATTAATTTGTGGTTCTGTAGACCCTGTTGTCCATTCATAGCTATAAGGAGCTACCCCTCCCAGTGGAATGGCTTTTATAAAACCGTTATTCCCCGGATAACAGGTAATATCTTCTTTTTCAAAAGATAGGGTTAATGGTTCCGGTTGATGTAAGTAAAAAATTTCGTCTTTTTGTTCTGCCAATTCATTATTTATATATTCTCCTAAAATAATTCCGTTGGCATCTTTTACATTAAAGGCATAATTACCATCGGAAAGATAATAAGCTTCCGAAGTTTCTTCTTGATCGGATTGGGTGGTAATTATTTGCCATTGATTCTCCGTTTGTTTTTTCCATGTATAAGTATACGGTTTAACTCCACCACTTACTTTTGCCTGCAAACGTCCGTTTTGAGATTCATCTCTTTGTCCATCCCTTGGATCGTTATCGGTTTCATCTCCATACTCATTTCCTACATTGCAGGAAATAGGAGTATTTAAAGTAATTTTTGCTACTAAAGGGTCTGGCTGTGACAAAATAAATTCCGATTCAAAAACTGTACAGGAAGCTTGATCTGTTGCTCCTTCATAATTGGCATCGGTTACTGTAAGTGTATATTTTCCTGCCGGTGCTCCTTTTAAGGTTATAAACCAACCTTCATTTCCTTCATAAGTGGCTGATTCTACATGGGTCCAAACAGTACCATCTTGATAAGTCCATGTATAATTATATAATTTTGAATTATTATAGGGGGTACCTCCGGTAATTTGTGCTGTTATAGAACCGTTGGTAAAGCCAAAAGCTGAAGGCTCTTTGTAATCTACATATGCTATATTTACCGGTTTTTCAGGTTCGGTTATAATTGCCGTTTGTAGGATTAGTTGCCCCAAACCTATAATATTTCCTTGTGTATTTTTTATTAATTCCCGGGCATAGCATTCGTGGGTATCTTTTACTTGAATTTTATATTCTCCGGGTAATAAATGGGAGATTTGCGTTTTTCCTCCTGTTAAAAAAGGAATCCATTCGGAAATGGTTCCATCGGGATATTCTATTTGATACAGATAGCTTCCCTGCCCTCCTTGTGCTATAATTTCTATAACACCGTCTTGTCCTCCTTTGCAATACACCGGAGTAATTTTGGTTTGAAAAGTTACCGGAGCAGGTTTCTGAATGGTAAATAATACCGAATGGTTGGAACCATCCGTATAGGTAGGAAAGCCTTTATAAAAACCTACTAATTGTACGCGGTAATCTCCTGATGGGAGATTATTAAATGCAGTATTTTCTTCATTTAATTCACGAAGATTCTCATGGGAAGCGTAAAATTCATAAAAATTTCCTGCTAAAGATTTTTTCTGGAGAGTTAAATTTATAGTTTCATTTTCTTGCAATTGTCTATCAAAAGTTAATTTTACACTTCCGTCTGTTTGGTCAAAACAAGAAGTATTTGCTACATTTGTTTTAGTAATATGAGGCGAGGATTGTTTAATGTCATGATAAACTACATTGGAAACATTGTTATTACAGGTTTTTATTCTAAAATAAACTCTTTTATTTTCTCCATTCCATACATAATACTTAGAAAGCTTAAAGTCTATATTCTTTTTGCCATTAAATTCGGGTAAATCCACCCACCGATTTTCTGTAGGTAATGCTCCTTGAGATTGGGCTACCTGATACTGCCAATTGTATGCATTAGGTAGAAAATTCATGGATCCTGCTTTTACAGATATATTTTTTATATCGTCATATCCCAAAATGGTATTGTTGGATTGCTCCAATTCCATAACAGGAAATATATCGAAATTAAAATATACAGTACTATTAGATCGTGATGCTTCTCCATATCCACTAAGGTTAGATGTAGTACATGAAGTTGAAAAATTTACACTTTGGTCAATTATAGCCGGTCCAGCACAACCATTGTTAGCTCCTTTTTTCCCACGCAATTCTGAATAAAAATTGATAGTTACTGGTCTTCGTCCTGAAATTAAATTATCTTCTAATAATTTATCTGTATGTAAATCACCTTCTGGAGATCCTTCATAAATCAATTCTTTATATCCATCACTATAAATAATACTTATTTTTAAAACATTACTACTTGAATTACATCCAGCTCTATTTACATAGTGAGTATAATGGTAATCTCTTATTATAACCTTATATTGTTGAGCATTTAAGGTTTGAAAAAATAAAAGTAATAGACAAAAGAATAAAAGTAATTTTTTCATAGTTAGTAAGTAATTTCAATTGTTTTTACGTTGGAAAATGCCCCATTGGATAAAATGGCTCTTATATAATAAGTATAAGTTTTCCCTGGATATATTTGTGTATCTACTACTCGAGTAAATTTTCCGGGCAACACTTTCCAGGTAGTAGGTTCTGTAGCTTCGTCTTTTTTATATAGGGTAAATTCTACTATTTCCTCTTTTTTATTATTTTCTATACTCCAAAATAGTTCAATGAACTTTTTCTCCCTATTTACTATTGGGGTAATTTCTTTTATTATGTTTTCTGGTAAAAGATTGATAACCTTCAAAGTTAGTTCAGGCGAAACCGCTTCTAATTTTTGGTTGTTTACTGCTTTTAATCTATATACATATTGTTTATTTGGTTGTGCTTTTTCATCTATGAAATTTTGCAGTGTATCTTTAGTCTGAAAAATTATATCCCAGTTTACTTCTTCTTCTTTTCTTCTTTCTAACAATAGGGTTATTCCGTCTTCTGTAGGAGTAATCCAGCTAAGGTTTACCTTTCCATCTTCTATTTTATACGAACTGAAAACAGGGGATGTCGGAGGAATTAGTTTAGGTTTTTCAACAACTAAGGTTTCTGAATAATCTGAATTATTAAATCGTTGGTCAACAGCCACCAATCGATAATATACTTTAGGATTTAGGGAAGCTACTTGTACGGAATCTATAAACAAATTTTCTTTGATGGGTGATACGGTAATTTGAGAAAATTCTTCACCTTCTATATTTGCCCTAAATATTCTATATCCTAATACATCTTTTTCTTGATTAGGTTCCCAGGTTATTTTTACTACTCCTAAACTATCAATCGTTCCTTTTAGACCAATGGGAGGAACCGGGGGAATAGAATCTATGGGTTGTATGAAGGTGGAATAAGAAGTCATTTTCTGATTAGGTGCTTTTCCCACCGCCGTAATGGTTAGATAATTGGTGGGTTGTAAATCCGAATAGATTATTTTTCTCTGAGATACCGGAATGTTATCTGCAATTACTATATAGGGTCCTTGATCGGTAGAGGATCTATTTAATTGAAATTTTTCAATATCCTTTTCAGATTCTTTGGGGAATTCCCATTCTATAATTGCTTCATTTTCGTTTGTGGTAAACTCATAGCTGGTTATTGCCGGAGTATTTTGTAGACTTGAAACTCCGGAACCCGAAACTATTTTAGAATTTTCGCCTTTTTCTCCGAATGGAGATATACCATACACTCTGTAATAATATTTTCGATCGTTTTGTGCCAAGGTATCTATGTAATACATTCTTTTTGCGGGCGAATCAGGAGTATCGTAAACATTGACCAAAGGTGTTTCACTTAAATCTTTAAAATTTATTCCATCTTTGGATTTTTGAATATTGTATGTGGTGTATATATCTTTATACATTTGATATTCCCAAGTAAGTAGTACGCTTTTGTCTTGCCCTAGGATTGCAACATCCATGGGGGCTGGTAAGGGATGATAATTGGAAGGATTACCAATTACTGAATTTCCTTTTATTCTAGCCACATCTTCAGGAACTGCGGTCTTAATTTTATAAATATATACTTCTCCTTTTTTTATTTCTTTATCTATATAACCCCACCCGGCTTTTACTGCAGCCGCAAAATTCATATCCGCAGCAAGTAAACTAAAGGAATACCTTTGCTCTAGTTCTTCTGAAAGGTTAACTATATCTGCTAATTTACCGCTACTTCCTGCTTCTACTAAAAAGCTTTCTCCGTATAGTCCTTGTGCAATTATGGCTGCATTATCATCTTCCATAACCATTTTCTCCCAACTAGATAATGGCTCTGCTTTTATTAATTTCTCCTGAATAAACTTAGGTTTTGATAGAATTTTACCCTCTTTCGAGAAAAGATATTTTTCTAAAATATAACCAAACTCATTGGCTTTTTGCCAAGCCATAGGCTGATCTACTGCCCATCGTAACAAAATCTGATTGGATTGCTCTCGAACTATCATTCGTAAGGATGCTTCTTTCTTTTCTTGAGCAGAAATTAATATTACAGACAATATAGCTAGAATTGAAAAGATAATTTTTTTCATTTAGTTAGACTTTATTCTATTTTTAAAGTTGATAGTTTCTTGAGTTCCTAAAATTCCTCCTGGAAGCCTGTATTTAAGAATTATTCGGTAATTTCCTTCTCTAATAAATTTATAGTCTCCCTTCATTAGGTTTAGTATAGAGCTATTTTCCGGTAATTTTCCATCTACATAATCATTCACTATCTGTCCCAATAAATCTACCCAGTCCAATTTATATTGATAAGGTAGGTTATATTTATAAGGAAAAGTACTTCTGGTCCATTCGGAATTAATGCCATACTCTATATAGGTAAGATAATCGCTATAAATAGGTAGAGACTTGGAGGGAGGAACCCCTAATTCCTGAGTATCTCTATTTTTTATAAAATATTTATTCGCTAATGGATATCCTTGATACAGGTATGGATAAATGTCTTTTTTATAATATTCGTCTTCTAGTATTGCTTCTGCCAATAGTGTTGGAATATTTTCTGTATACTCACTGCCTGTTAATTCAACCCAATCAAAATTTTCGTGATCTTTAATTTTGTTCGTTAGATAGATAACATCTGAATAAATTTTATCCCAGTTGTATGAAGTAACCGTTAAAGAATTTATTTTATTTTTCAAAGTTTTGTATTGAGAAGTTGAAAATTTATAAGACAGCCTTTCAATTTCTCCTTCTTTAGATTTACTTTCTGCCTGATTTTGTTTAATCTCTACCGTATTTTCTTCATCTTCCATACTTTCTTGCTTGTAAACAACCTCTTTTTCATTCGCATTTTTGGAAGATTTTTTAAGATTACTTACTAAGAGGAATTGATAAGTTTGTGATTGTTTCATCTTGGGCAGCGTATAATTAATTTTATTATCTCCTACCATATATTCAAAATCAGTTTTAAGCTGATTTCCCTCGCTATCCACTAATCGTAAAGTACTTTGCCATTGTTTGTCGTCAAACAAATAGCTTTGTCCTCGTTTTAATTGTATGTACCCTTGTTTATATTCGTCCGTGAAAAAATATTTCTGGTCAATAACAGGGTATGAATACTGTATATTTTGTAAAGGTATTATCTCCGGAGCTCCCCCTGTAGTGAAAGTTCTTTCCTCCATTTCTACCGCTTTTTTTCCATCTACGATCAAAGGCTGAAATATTCCATTTTTTTTCTCCATGAAACTTACCTGCACTTTAGCAGTAAGCAATGTATTGGGAGGTAAAATTTCTTTAGAGATAAAATTTACTTTATCTTTATAATCACTCCACTCAATTTTCCCTTCTATTTCTTGACCTGCATTAAATACTTTAAATTGATCTAAAAATATTTTATAGGTTTTATCTCCATCTTCTTCGGGGATCAACAATTCTTCACCAACTTTCATTGCAAATGTTGCTTGAGGTATTGCAAATACATCCGTTTCACTATTGTTATCAGGGGATAAATCTGCAATCATTTTAATCCCACCAATAGGATATTTCTCTGCAAATTCACAATCTTCTCCTAAAGTTATTTTAAACCTAAATTTTCCTTTAATTAGTCCTCCTAAAAGATTATATTGTCCTCCTAAATAACCCCGCATCCAAACTGGGTTAGGGGCCTTTGCTTGAAATAGAGCCGCAGCACCCGCTTTTATAATTGGTATTTTTTTCTTAATAAAGAATAGCTTTATTCGAATTCCTAATTCTCCTTGTAAATAGGCATAAGCCTGACCGTTAGCATACCATCCATTAATCCCTGCTTGTTTTCCTGTATTTATACACTGTGCATCTCCATAATCTCGAAGCATAATATCAAAGCCTCCTCCTGCTATAAATCTGGCATAGAAAGCTAAAAAACGCATATCGCCTGTATCTAAACTAAAATCTGTTCCGAAAGCAAATCCTCTCCCTAAAGACAAAGCATTCTCATCTCTCATATAGCGGAGACGTTCTGTATCAGTCCCTAAAATACGTGATACCATTGGAGGAGGGGGAGGACTTTCTTCTAAACGGTCTCCTATCATTAAATATCCACCCGTATTAATTGAAACCGGACCCACCCCTAATTTAATTCCTAACCTATCACTTGGCCTTCCTAAATAAGCATACCATTCGTTAGGAGAAATATGCATTACTCCTAGTCCAGCTCTATGGTTGGATCCTCTCCCCGTTAACATTCCTGCAACATTTACATAAGTTTCCAACTCTGCGTGGAATGTGTTATTAACAAAATCCTGTTGCATTCCGAATAGGATTTGTATACTCGAAGTACTTTTATCTTCATTAGGATAATCATTTTTAGCTATATCTAAAAGATTTTTTATTTTTTGATTACCTACCATTTGATTAACAATTTTTGAATTTTCGACTTTGCTAATCCCTGTTTTATCTTTCACTAGGGTGTGGAGATTAGACTTTAATTTGGATAGTTTATAAGCATATTTATCGAAATTCATTGCGCTGGCATTTCCATAAAAACCTATTTGGTTTACACCTCCCTTATTATTAAATAATATTTCAAAACCTGCACTTCCTTGTATTGCTTTCTTAGATCCTATGTTTAAGGCTACTGCTGCTTTAACACCTAATCCAATATTTTCATCAGGGATATAGGTTAGGCCTGAATCTAAAGAAGTTGTGTTATCTACGCTCCTTTTCATTTTATAGGAAGCTCCTCCGGCAAAACCTGATAAATTAATTGCGCCTACTCCTAAATTTAAATTTTCTATTGCAGCGTCAACCATCCAATATCGATAACTTGTACTTCCGAAAATAGCATTGCTTGTTATAGTACCAAAACTTCCAAAGGTTACCTGTAAAGAAGACTTAAAACCATCTCCAAAAATCCTATGATTCTCCATAATTTCCAAATTTCCAGTCAATTTAAGCGCTCCCATATCTGCTTTTAATGCAATAGTCCCTACTTCGATTCCTTTAAAACTCCATTTCTGCTTTCTGTTATATTCTTCAAATTCACCTAAGATTGAAAGTCTTGTGAATCCTGAAAATTCACTCTTCTGTGTATCTCCCATTAAATTTATTCGAATACCAAAGTATAGGTTTGCTCCATCCTTATTTGTTGTTATTCCCATTTCAGAAATTGTTATAGGGAAATTCATAAATTTTCTATCTCCTATATGCTTATACCCCATATAATCAACTGCAAACAAAGTTGCCTCTGTCTGCAACTGAAGATTCTGGAAAACAATTCCCTCAAAGCTAATTTTTTCTTTATTAGAATTTTCTTTTAACTCTTTAATAACTAAATCTCCATGAAGTACTGCCTTGGATCTAAATTCTCCTTCTTTTACTTTCAATTCTACATAACTATTGGGCTCTAAATGACCTTTGGCTTTCCATATGCTAAAATCTACAATTGTATCATTCTTAACTGAAATAAGGTATTCTTTTTGTGAAATTATTCCTACATATGATAAGCTTACTTTACTTGAATCTTTTTCTTGCTTAGAAACTGGCAATAGTATCTTTCCATTAAATTCTGCCCCTACTAATGAGTTAGCGGCTAAATTAATCCCTATATGATCTACTGAATAAGCCCAGGCTTTTTCTTTATTAGTTATACCTTCTTTGAGTGGTATAAGATTATCTGCATAAAAATCTCCTGAAACTCCGTAATTATCAATAATGAGATTATGAGAGCCAAACGCTACCTTTTTTTTATCCTTTACCGTTTGAGTAGTCATAAATTCTTTCGGCATTCTCACTTCTACAGTTTCAACATAGATACCTCTCCAAGAATTTGTATTGGGGATAAGTAAATGGTTGTTATAATAGTAATCTGGAAATTTTACAGAAGGACTATTTCTAACATCACTTAAATCTAAAACGGCTCTATTCACATAGAATTGAAAATTGCTATCATAATTTTTTCCATTTCTTTTTTCTTTCAATACAAAACATTGAATACTTACTTCCAATAGCATATCGTTCCAATCAGAAACAACCGTTTGAAATTCTCCTTTTACCCTATTAGGTACAGATTTTTTATAGGTTCCTAATTCATTAGTTTGTGATATTGTAATTTCTTTTTTATCCTCATTTACCTCACCATTAAACTCTATGGGCAAAATAAGATCTCTAGAAAATTCAACGGTTCCAGATACTCCTAATTCTTTAATACCATCACAGTTAACTGTTAAATAAGTAAGTCCTTGTATATATCCTTTTTTATAATCTAATCCACCTCTTAAATTAATTAACCATTTATTACCAGTAAAGGGTATATTAATATCTCCTAAAAGAACTAATTTAACATCTCCCATAATTCCACCATCATGTGAAATTTTAACTTTATCTGCTCCAAAAAATAGTTCATAAGGCTTACCCTTAGCATCAGTTTGAGGTAATCTAACTCTTGCAAATAAGGTTACTTCTGCATATTCCGAATATACAGTTGCATTAATAATCCCCAATGCTGCTTGCATATTACTTCCTTTATCCCCAAAAGTATACTTAATACCTACAGGCAACTCTTGTATATCCTCACTAGAAAAATTATTTATCCATGAGTCGTTTTTTCAACTAATGAAAATGTATTTTTTGCTTCAGAATTTGAATTTAGATTTTGGGCATAAAAAAATTGAAGAAATAATAAATTAGCTATTAAATAGATAATCTTTTTTTCATAGTGAGAATAGTTAGTTATAGTAGCCGCAAATATAATATTAAAAAATAAATTCAATAATATTAATAATAATGTTTATTATAAAACATTTACATTTAATATAATTTAACATAATCTAATTAAATAAATAAAATTATAAATTTATT
Organism: Apibacter muscae; assembly: GCF_007845595.1. Taxonomy (NCBI): domain Bacteria; kingdom Pseudomonadati; phylum Bacteroidota; class Flavobacteriia; order Flavobacteriales; family Weeksellaceae; genus Apibacter; species Apibacter muscae. The sequence continues at coordinate 91,383 of NZ_SELI01000020.1, read as the reverse complement.
ATTTATTTTAATATAAAACAACGTCTTTAGTTAGTAATTATTTAAATTTATATAAATAATTTCATCTTACTATTTTTGTTGATTGTAATTAATTATTAAATTAAAAGTTTATGAATTATCTCAAATAATGAATAATCAATATGTAATTAAAGCAACTTAATTTCCCATATGAAAGAATTACTAATGAATTTACATTAAAGCAGACGAACCCATTTTTTATACTCTCCCATTTCTTAAATTGTGCTTATGTACTTATAGCTAAAAAGACAGTGCTACATCAATTCTTACAATATTTTCCTTAAATACAGTTTTTAGAACTTATAATTTTATTTTGACAATGATAGTTATGCCAATAACTTTTTTGTTTTTGGGTATTTTTTTAGTTTTACTAGTGTATATTAGGTTTAACATTTTTTTTTGTTTAATGAGTTTTCATTAAGCTCATCTTTTGAGGGATTTTAAATTTGTCAGGTTTTTTCATTCTCTTTCTAGTAAGTTTAGCGAATCCGGATTTAGTGATTTTTTTTAGCGTTTGTGGGGATTTCGTTGGGATAAGGTGTTTTTTTTTAATTTTTCTGATCCCGTTTTGTTCTATGGTTTTATTAGGTATTTTTTTAACTGTATTTTTTACTAGGTACTTATCTTTGTTCTAGTATAAAGCTATATAATTTGTTTGGTTTAAATTTTATACATGGGTTTCCGTACCAGAGTAAAAGTATAAGCTTATTTTATAAAGGGAGATTTTAATATTAAAGTTATTTAACAAATATTAATAAAATCCCCTTAAGGGATGCCTAAGGGGACAAATTTTTTACTTTTAATTACTTTAAATTGTTTTCACATAAGTCTGATACTTATATAATCTACTGATTTTAGTAACTTCAATGATAAATAAACTTAAGTAAAACTAAGATTGCAGAGAGGAAGGGATTCGAACCCTCGATACAGTTACCCGTATACTACCTTTCCAGGGTAGCCTCTTCAACCACTCGAGCACCTCTCTAAATTTTGGTATGCAAATGTATGAAAAATTTTACTTTTTAAATTAATTTTTTTTAATAATCTAAGTGTAAAATTCATATCATAAGATCACTAATTAAATTAAGTTATAAAAACTAATCATTATGCATTTATATTTTTAATTGAATATTATGTAATTGAATCTGATTTTAATTATATCTAAAAAACTATTCATTTAGAAGAAAATCCAATCTTCTCCCCCTAAATTATTAGAAATGAAATCAATACTTAACCAAATCTAAACCAGAAATTATATCTATACATATATCTTTGGCTTCGAAAAAATTAATTAAAGAACCTATAATTTATGAAAGCTATTTTATTTAAAACTGGCATACTATGTTTAAGCCTTACTGCTATAGCTTCTTGTAGCAATGACGACCAAGCTACGGAAAAATTGCCTTCTTCCAGTTCCTTCAAAAGCATTAATTCTTTAGTATCATTGAATTATGATAAAGCTACACAAAAGAATATTCTTGAAGTAAAAAAAGATGGAAATTGGAAGCTATCTAAGTATCCAGATGTCGGTACAAATAATCTTTTATTGAGTCATAATAAGGCTGGTAAGTACTATATTGATAATGATTTGTTTAATTTGTTCACCTTTGAATGGAATGGACATGAAAAAAATATCCTTGGTTTAAGACAATTACCACTAAACACTGTTAAGAACGTAAGAGACTTAGGTGGATTTTCTACTCAAGATGGAAAATTTGTTAAATGGGGTACGATTTTTAGATCTGGAGCTTATAGTGGTCTTTCCCAAAGAGATATTATATATTTAAATTCAATTCCTTTAGTTACCACGGTAGATTTTAGAACTCAAGAAGAAAAAGATAAAACGAAAAATTCTTATATACTTTCTGTTAAAAACAGAATTGAAATACCTATAGGTTTTGGAAATATGTCTACAGAATATATAACTCAAATTCTAACTACAGGAACACCTGAACAAGCTAAGGAATTCATGATTAATGGGAATAAAGCTTTTGTAAAGGATTTTCAACCTGAATATAAAAAGTTCTTTGCTTTGCTAATGGATCCTAAAAATACTCCTCTTATGTTCAATTGTACCGCTGGTAAGGATCGTACAGGCTTTGCAAGCGCTTTATTCTTATCTGCTTTAGGGGTAGATCGCGAAACTATAATTAACGATTATCTTTCAAGTAATAAATTTATGGAAGTTACCATGGAAAGTATGAAGAATTTATATGGAGATACACCTTTAGCAGAAAACTTTTATTATGTATCATCAGTACAAAAAGAATATATTGAAACAGCATTTTCTACCATTGAAAAGGAATACGGAAGTGTTGAAAATTATTTAAGAAATCAATTAGATGTAGATATAAATCTTTTGAGAAGTTTATACCTATATTAAATATATAAGATTAATAAAAGGTAGGGGTTAAATAATAACCCCTACCTTTTATTTTTTTAATGTTACTACTTAATCAGTAATTTATCCGTTACCATACGACTTAATGTAACTGTTTCACCTGTTTTTAAAATTCTAATCTTCATATTACCGTCAAAATTATCAACTGATTCAATTTCAAGTTCTAAATTTAGACTTAGTTTTTTTGAATTTAAATATTCCAAAAACTCTTTAGAACCATTAATAATTGCGGATAGTACAACAACCTGTCCTTCTTTGCTTTCACTTAGTTTTTTAAAATTTACCCATTGCATATTGCCATCTAGATCTGGAATTGGTGAACCATGAGGATCAAACTTTGGATTACCAAGGATTTCATCCATTTTATTAAAAAATTTTTCTGAATGAATATGCTCTATTTGCTCAGCAATTTCATGAACATCCTCCCATCCAAAGCCCATTTTTTCAACTAAAAACATTTCAGTTAGCCTATGTTTTCTAAGTATTAAGGCTGCCTCCTTCTTTCCTTTCTTCGTTAATTTAAATGGTTTATAATTTTTATAATAAATAAGTTCTTTATCCGCAAACTTTTTCATCATGCTATTCACTGTTGGCATTTTTATATCTAAAGCTTGACTTAAAGCTAAAGAAGAAACTTCTTCTTTCTCATCAGCTAAAAGATAGAGTGCCTTTAAATAATTTTCTTCTATGGATGAATACATATAAGCAAATATAATAATTAATAATACCAAAAATAAAAACAATTAACCTAAACTTATTGTTAGCTTAATCTAATTTTATATTTTTGTATTTCTAATTTTAGAATAAATGAAATTTTATTTATCACTGGTAAATTTTTTATTTTTAACACAATTTATTCATTCTCAAACTTATACCGATTCATTAAACTATTTAAAAAATGAAGTTAATGAATTAGATAAGGTTATAATAACAAGTAAGAAAAAGGATATTAAAAAATCTGAAAGCCCTATACCTACTACAATAGTGTCCTCAGAATTATTAAAAAAAAGTGGTGCCACTAATTTTTTTGATGGCATAGGAATGATTAACGGAATACAATCTCAAGTCAATTGTAATGTTTGTAACACAGGAGATATTCATATTAATGGTATGGATGGGCCTTACACTTTAATTTTAATTGATGGTATGCCTATCGTTAGCGGTTTATCAACCGTTTACGGATTAAATGGTATTCCTTCTAGCATGATTGATCGAATAGAAATTGTAAAAGGACCCGCATCTGCTCAATATGGTGCTGAAGCCATGGGAGGTGTTATCAATATTATAACTAAAAATCCTAAAAAAGCTCCTTTATTGAGTACAGATTTATCTGGATCTAGCTGGGGAGAAATAAATACAGATTTAACTTTAAAAATTAAAGCTGGTAAAAAAGTTTCCAGTTTATTAGGGTTAAATTATTTTTATTACGATCACCCTATAGACAAAAATCACGATGGATTTACAGATCTAACCCTGCAAAATAGAATTTCTATTTTTAATAAGTGGTCTTTTAAGAGAAATGAAAATAGATGGGCTGACTTTGCTTTTCGCTGGATCAATGAAGATCGATGGGGAGGTCAAATGAATTGGAACAAAGAATACAGAGGTAGCGACGAGGTATATGGTGAAAGTATTTATACGAAAAGGTTGGAAGCTCTAGGTACTTATCAACTACCAATTAAAGAAAAGGTTTATACTCAATTTTCCTATAATTGGCACAATCAAAATTCTTGGTACGGGAATAAGCCTTTTATGGCTACACAACAAATTCTTTTTGCTCAAACTTATTGGAATAAGAATATTCATTCACATAATCTTATGATGGGTGGTACATTTAGATATACCTATTACGATGATAATACCCCGGCTACAGCTTCTTCAGATGGATTAAAAAATAAACCATCTCATAGATATTTACCCGGTTTCTTTGTGGAAGATAATTGGATTTTTAATGATAAGAATAACTTGTTAATAGGATATCGTTATGACAATGATAATATTCACGGTTCAATTAATTCACCTAGAATCGCTTATAAATATAAACTAGACTCTAAAAACACTTTCCGTATGAGTCTAGGAAATGGTTTTAGAGTTGTTAATATATTTACAGAAGACCACGCCGCACTTACAGGGGCCAGGGATGTAATTATTGAAAACACTCTAAATCCTGAAAAATCCTATAACTCTAATATAAATTATACCACGTATATAACTACCAACAACTTTAATTTAAATTTAGATATTACTGGATTCTACTCTTATTTTACCAATAAAATTGTTGCAGATTTAGATACGGATCCTAAAAAAATTATTTATAATAACTTAGACGGACATGCGATCTCTAATGGTATTTCTCTTGATACTGAATGGACCTTTACTTTCCCCTTAAAAATTACCACAGGAATTACTTATATGAATGTTTATACGAGAGAAAAAAATGAAAATGGGATTTTTGAAAAAAAGAATCAATTGTATTCCCCCAAATGGTCTGGTAATTTCATTTTAAATTATAGTTTTAAAAATAAACTATCCATTGATCTTACTGGTACTTGGAAAGGTCCTATGCTATTACCCATTCAACCTAACGATTATAGAAAAGAATATTCCCCATGGCAATGGATCGCTAATATACAAATTACCAAAGGCTTTACAAATGGGTTTGAAATCTATGGAGGAATAAAAAATTTATTAAATATTAAACCTAAAAATCCTTTGATGCGTCCTTTTGATCCTTTTAATAAAACAGTGGATGATCCGATAAATAATCCTTGGGGATATACTTTTGACACGGCTTACAATTATGCTTCTTTACAAGGAATCAGGGGATTTCTTGGAATAAGATATACAATTTTTTAATAAAGTTAACCTTGTAGTTAACTTTATTAAAAATTTAAATAATCGTTTAATTATTAACTTTTACAAAAAAAATTTTAATTAGCATGTACAAGAAATAAACTTCAGCTAATAAATATTAACAGCCATATTTTCTTTCAAAGAAATAATTTAATAGTAAGCCTAGATTGAATATTAAATTCTTGGAATAATTTCAAGAACTTTCCTTTTGAATTATTCTACATTTTTTAAATTAATGAACTTCTTTAACAAATTGGTTTTATATTTAAAATCTTTTCAACTTAAATTTCTAAGTTTTCTTTAATGTAAACAGAAATGTAAGACCCGAAGGGATATTTTTTTTAATAAATATTTCTCCTCCATGAAGTTGTATTGCGTTTTTAACAATGGACAAACCTAATCCAGTTCCCCCATTATTTCTTGTTCTCCCCTCTTGTGCTCTATAAAATCGTTCAAACAACCGATTGAAATATTTCTCATCAAGACCTTTTCCCGTATCACTATAGGAGAAGTATAAATAACTTTCATCTTCTTTATAGTTATCAATAATTATCTCTATGTTTTCTCCTCCGTAATTAATTGAATTTTCTATAAGATTCTGAAAAACAGAAAATAAAAGAGTATAATTCCCTTGTAGAGTAAGTGCTTTATCAACTAATAAATTTAAATGTATTTTATTTGCTAATAACCGATCTGATAAATTAATTCTTACTTCCTGTATTAATTGATATATTGAAACAGGCTCCTTTTTAAATTGTTCTTTTGCTTCTTCTAATTTACTTATTAGACCTATATCTTCTACAAGATCAGACAAACGTATGGATTGCTGATAGGCTTTGTTTATAAATAATTGTTGTTTATCTAAAGGTAACGTTTGTTCATTCAAAGTTTCTAAATAGGCTCGAATACTGGTTACCGGAGTTCGCAATTCATGAGTAATATTGTTTGACATCTCTTGTTTAATCAAGCGTGTTCTTTCCGCTTTTGTAATGTCTTTAATTTGTATTTCAAAACTATTATCTTTAAATTTTATAGCTTCAATTAACCAAACTTTATCTTCTTTATAAATGGTAACTGAAGTATGGTTTTGGTTTTCATCCGTTTTGGAAACAAATTCTGTAACGGGTCTGAAAAAATCTTGTTTAAAAATTTCTGTAAGTTCTAAAGATGGCTGATCTGTAAGTAAATTTATATATTGTATCAATTGGGAATTATAATATATTACACTATTATCGGAATTAAAAATGCCTACTCCTTCTTCAACATGTTGAAAGTGAAAAATAATCTTCTCTTGTTCTTGTTTCAATTGTTTTTCACTTTCCAGTTTTTGTTGAAATATTTCTTGAAGCTCTTCCCCTACTTCCCCTAAATCATCGTCTTGAAAAGTTACTTGTGCTGATAAATGTTTTCCTTCTTTTACCTGACTTGCCAACAATTTTAGTTGTACTATAGATTTATTAAAACGATTGGCAACAGCATTCAATAAAATAAGTACCAATATAAAAATTATAATGGTTAAGTAAATAAAGGCGTTATCCGTTTTAAAAAATTTCTGGGTTTGTATATTGTAAGGCAAAGCAACCCGTACAAAATAGTTATCAAACAATTGGGCATAATACATATATTCATGCTGTGTGGATACAGATTTTCTTATATTTATACCTCTATCTCTTAAATAGAGCGTCTGTTTAATTTCTGGTCTATTTAAATGATTCTCTAATTTTTGAATATTTTGAACATCATTGTCATACAAAACTTTTCCATCTCTTGCAATTAAGGTTATTCTTATATCTTTAGGTAATAAATCTGCAAGATGGTTTACTTTAGAAATTTCTAAATTGTTCTTTAGCAAATGTTCTTGTTGAACATAGTTATGTATAATTTGTGTATAATTGGCTAAGGAATTTTCTAAAGCCTCTGTTTTAAACTTTTTTTCTTCTTTTTGCTGAAAAAAAACTAATACAAAGGAGTACAATGCGAAAATTATTAAGAAAGTAAAGAATATTTTGTGTTTGTAGGACAATTTCATTTTTAATAAAGCTTGAGTATGTATTTTTTTTAATGAGAGAAGCAATATCCGTAACCGGTTTTGTTTATAATAAACTTTCCATAATCGCCAATTTTTTTCCTAAGTCTAGCAATATGAACATCAACCGTACGCTCTAAAACATACTCATCTTCGTGCCAAACCCTAGTCAATATATCGTTTCTAGAAAATAATTTGTTTTGATTTTTAAGTAACAATAATAAAATTTCAAATTCAGTTTTGGTTAAATTGACTGATTGATCATCAATACATACTTCTTTTCGATCTGTATCGATTGATAGATTTTTAACTTTGAGAATCGATGATTTATTTATTATTGAATCGTCAACTTTTCCGGTTCTCTTTAAAATACTTTTAACTCTTGCTATAACTTCTTTTACAGAAAATGGTTTAGTTATAAAGTCATCAGCACCAATGGAAAATCCAGTTAGAACATCATTTTCAGTATTTTTAGCCGTTAAGAATATAATGGGTATATCATTGTTATTTTTACGAAGTTTTTCTGCCATTTTATAGCCAGATATCCCTCCCATCATTACGTCTAAAAGAATTAAATGGTAAGTAGAATTATCAATTTTTTCCAGTGCTTGCTCCGCAGAATCAGCTAAGTCTACAACATATCCTTCATTTTCCAAATTAAATTGGAGAATCTCTCTAATATCTATTTCATCGTCAACAATTAATAATTGAATCTTTGCGTCCGTCATAATATTTTTAAATTATTTTATGTCGAATATCTTTCCCTTCTGTTAAATACACTACAGCTTCCGCTATATTGGTTGCAGCATCTCCTATCCTTTCTAAATTTTGATTGATATAGCCTAAAGGAAAAATGCTTTTTAAATCGTTATCATTAATTTTTTTTTCAATAAGAACTAATTCTAAGTTGTTATTTAGATTGTAAAAAAGCTGATTTACTTGTTTGTCATCTTTAATAACCTGATAAGCCAGCTCAGTATCCTCCGTTTTAAAAGCTATTAATGTATCTCTTACCATCTGATTAACCAAATCTAGCATAGCTAAGAGCTGCTTACTCTCTTTTTGAAAGTAGGAGTTAGAAACATCCACTTTTCTAAGTAAGTTAACTATATTTAAAAGCTGATCTCCTATTCTTTCTAAATTGGTGGTGCTATCTTGATAAGCAATTATCCTTCTAAGATCTGCTGCTAATGGATTGAAAGTAAAGATTGTAAAAACTACTTCCTCTCTAATTTTCATTTCTAAACGATCAATGATAATTTCATTCTCATTAAATTCCATGTACAATTCATCAATGCGATTGTTAGTAAGAAGTTTCTGAGTGATTTGAAGTTGAGTTAACACAGTTTTTGAAATTAATTCAAAATCATTTAGTAATATTTCTAATTGTTTTATTTTTATAGGTAACATGGATGTAAATTTGTATTTAGCTAAAAACTCCGGTTAAGTAATCTTCTGTTCGTTTATTGGAAGGCTTGGTAAACATTTGTCTTGTTGAATCATATTCAACTAACTCGCCTAAATACATAAACATTGAATTATCAGAGATTCGGGCTGCCTGTGACATATTATGGGTTACAACGAGTATCGTATAGTCCTTCTTTAAATCCAAAATCAATTCTTCAATTCTATTGGTTGAAATAGGATCTAGTGCTGAAGTAGGTTCATCCATTAATAAAACCTCAGGTTTTAAAGCTAAGGCTCTAGCAATGCATAATCTTTGTTGTTGCCCACCGGATAAAAAGGTTCCTTTTTTATTTACAGAATCTTTGACTTCCTCCCACAAACCTACGTTTCTCAAATTTTCTTCTACAATTTCTTTTTTTTGGGACTTTTTTAGTCTAATACCATTTAATCCATACCCAGCCAAAACATTTTCAAAAATACTCATGTTAGGAAATGGATTGGGACGCTGAAATACCATACCTATCTTTCTTCTTACCAATATGGGATCAATGGAAAGAATATTATTATTTTTTAATAATATTTCTCCTGAAATTTTAATGTTAGGATAAAGCTCATGCATGCGATTTATAGCACGAAGTAAAGTACTTTTTCCACATCCTGAGGGGCCCATGATCGCAGTAATTGTATTTTCATTGATGGTAGCATTAACTTTTTCTACTGCATTTTTACCTGGAGTATATGATATACTTAAATCTTTAAATTCTAAAATCGGTTGTTTTATGTTTTTTTCTATTGAATTTTCCATTTTTTTGAAATTGATTTTGCTATCACATTTATAAATAGGATAACTAATAATAAAAGCAAAGAAGAAGACCATACCAAATCTGATAAATTGGGATCGTTATAAAATTCCCATATCAGTAAAGGTATTGCACTGGTTGGTTCTGCTACATTCCAGTTAATGGTTGAAGCTCCTAAGGCTGTTACCAGCAGTGGAGCAGTTTCTCCCATAACTCTAGATACAGCCAATAATGAACCTGTAAAAATTCCTCCAAATGCGGAAGGCAATAATACTTTAAAGATAACATTGGTATAAGATCCTCCTAAAGCTAAAGCCGCTTCTTTTAAAGTAATTGGTAACATTTTAACACTTTCTTCTGTAGAACGTATAATCATCGGTAACATCATAATAGCTAAGGCTACGCTACCAGCTAACGCAGAATAAGAATGCATAGGTTTAACTACCCAAATATATACAATAACTCCTATTACTATTGAAGGGATACCCTGCAACAAATCTGTTAATGAACGAATCAACTGTACGTAAAAATTATTTTTCTTTTCTGCTAAAAATATACCTGTAAATATTCCTACAGGTATAGATATTAATATAGCCATAGCTAGAATTAATAAACTACCGGTAATTCCATTTAATATTCCGCCAGGTATTAAGTCATCACTCATTTTTGCTAACATTGCATCCATAGAGGTTGGAGCAATCTCGGTAAATAAACTAAAATTAAATTGTTTATATCCTTTTTTTATCAATTCCCACAATATAAGAAATAATGGAATCATTGAAATGAAGGAAATTATGCAAATAATGTAAAAAAATATTTTACTTTTTATTTTTCTATAGGTTAGATTTGAGGTTATCATGATTTAGATTTGTTTACAGGATTAATAACTCTCATGCTATATTTAGCTATAAAATTGATTATAGCTGTTATTAAAAATAATAATAGTCCTATGGCTATTAATGAACTTAATTTTAATCCGCTTGCTTCTCCGAATTGATTGGCTATAATACTTGCCATAGTGTTTCCTGTATCTCCAATAGAAGTTGGAATTAAATTGGTATTACCGATTAGCATTGTTACAGCCATAGTTTCTCCTAAAGCTCTCCCTAAAGCCAATATGTAAGAAGTAAATATTCCTGAACCAGAAAAGGGCAATGAAACTTTTGTAATCACTTCAATTCTTGTAGCCCCCAAACTATAAGCAGCTTCTTTTAAATCGTTGGGAACCATGGATATAAACTCTGTACTTAAAGAAGAGGCATAAGGTATTATCATTATCGATAAAACTAAGGAAGCGGCTAAAATACCAAATCCACTACTATTTACACCCAAACTTACTAATACTGGGCATATAACATAAAACCCCCATAGTCCATAAACTATGGAGGGTATACCTGCTAATAAATCTACAATAGAACTAACTATGGAAGAAAGTTTGGATCCTTTAAAGTATTCTCCGTTAAATACAGCAATAGGAAAGGAAAAAAATACACAAAAAACTAGAGCTAAAATGGACGTTAATAATGTGCCTGATATGAAAGACAATGCTCCATATTGTTCATTTTTTGGATCCCATTGATCTGAGGATATAAATTTAAAAATTCCTATTTCAGAAAATGCTTTTAAACTTTGAATCACTAATGCATATACAATCCCTGTAGTTATTAATAAAATAATTATAGAAGATAAATAAAGTAAAACTTTAAACAATCGATCTTTCATTGAGTCATCTATATGTAAATAGAAATATTTTTAGTTTTTTTAATATTATTCAGCAACTGGTTTACCGTTATAAGTCATGGTATTTAAAATAGCATGAACTCTTTCAACCGCTTTTTCCGGAATTGGCGCATAGTTCAAACGAGAAGCACCTTCCTGTGACTCTGGGCTAACTATAAAGTTTAATAAATTTTTTAATGCTTGCGCTTTTTCTACTCCTCTGTTGTTATAATCTTGTTCTTGATATACAATGATCCAAGTAAAAGTACTTATAGGATATGCATCTGGAGAACTTGAATTAGTGATCATTATACGAGTATCGTCCGGCAAATCAACATTGGCTGAAGCTGAAATACTTTTAGAATTAGCTTCAATAAATTTTCCTGAAGAATTTTGCAAAGCTGCAAAAGGTATATTTTGTGCTAAAGCATATTCAGACCCTATATAACCAATGGCTCCTTTTGTTTTTGAGATAATTCCCGCAATCCCAGGATTACCCTTTGCTGCTATACCTTTAGGGAATTCTAAAGATTTTCCTGCTCCAATTTTATCTTTCCATTGCTGATTAACCTTAGACATATAATCTGTAAATACAAAAGTAGTTCCGCTTCCATCGGATCTATAAACAGGAGTTATTTCTAAATCTGGGAAATTTATTTCCGGATTAATCTCTTTAATTTTTGGATCGTTCCAGTTTTTGATATTACCTAAATAAATATCTGAAATAATAGACGATGTTAAATTAATTTTGTCTATCCCTGGCAAATTATACGAAAGAACTACAGCTCCCATGGCAGTTGGAATATGCAAGATATTCCCTCCCATTTCTTTTATTTCTTCTTCAGAAAGGTAAACATCTGTAGCACCAAAGTCAACCGTTCTGTCTTTTAAGCTTCTTATACCGCTTCCACTTCCAGTTGCCCCGTAGGTAACTTCATTCCCTGTTTTTTTAGTAAAATCTTTAAATACTAAAGTGTAAAATGGGGCTGGAAAAGTTGCTCCTGCTCCGGACAATTTAGTGCCTTTTTTTTCTCCTCCGGAATTACAAGCAACTAAAGCTATTAGAGCTGTAAATAATAAAAAAATGTTTTTTTTCATTTTCAAAATTTTAAGCAATAATAGCTTTAATTCGTAACAATTATATTACAAAATTGTTACGATATAGTTAAGTAGTTATAATTAACAAAGGCAATAACTGGATTAAATAAACACATCTGTTGAAATGAATTTTAGATTTGATTTAAATAAATTTATAAACCAAAATTTTTAATTTTAATTAGAGTAATGATAAAAAATAAATTATAATTCAGAATTGTAATATACTTTATAGTAAAACATTTTTTTATCTTCATCATACCCCTGTTCCATAAAATCTTCTGATGATTCTGGAGAATTAATATCTAGTTTTATCTGTATATGAGTATCAAGCTTTATATCTGTTTTTATTTTTCTTTTCTCACGATTTAAAGCTACTGTAGAAACATCAAAAATTTCAGAAAATTGTAAAGCGCTTGTCTCGGAGTATTCTTTTTTGTAATTCTTAAATTCTTCGGTTACCCCATAATTATCCAATAATTCTTTTTCTAAAAGCTCTTGAGAAATGGTCTCGTTTTCATTAAAAACTTGTAAACAATTGCCAATAAATTCTGTTTGCACTTTTTTTCCTTTCTCTTCCAAAATGTATTGTTGCGAAAAATCTGACAATAAATGAATATAATTCTTTGTTTGATAAGCATCGTCTTTTATGTAATCTACATCTAAAAATGATTTTTTCCAATATTCTGATTCTACTTGAGCATCGTCATGGGTGAGTACTAAATATCCGGATTCTTTTTGTACATTCAAAATAACACAACCTTTATCCAAAGATGATTTTAGTCGATACCCTTTTTGTATAGCCATTTCAACAATATCTGATTCACGAAATCTTAGAAATTTATTTTTGTTTTCCAACTTAAATATCCCAATACCTTTTACTTTAGATTCTTGCCCTACATCTATCCCTTCTAATAAGGCTATAAAAACTTCACCTTTTTTTATTTGTGGATGGTTCGAACGTTCCAATAGATGATCCAATACTTTATCTGAGAATTCTACAAAATCTTTATCTTCATCAAATATATCTTTACATAAAGTATATAAAACATTGAAGTTTATATCTTGTGTATAATGAGTAAATTGATAATATTCTGACTGGTTTTTAAATGGAGTTATGAAGAAAGGTTGCAATTCTTCTTCTTCTTTTTCACTTAAGTGAAAAAGATCTCCAGCATAAACATTCTTTTCTTCTCTTAGCTTATTACCAACAGATTGTAAAGTCAGTTTAGTTATTAGCGCAGTTCTTAAATTAATCATTTTAATTTATAATCTTTAAAATTGTACAAAAATACCTTTTAATTCTCTCTCTTTAAAATTCTTATTCCAATGGAATTAGTATTTTTGTCATTAATAAAGAAATTTGTATGGTTCTATTGCCTTGTTTTTACTTTGCCCCTATTTCGTATTACAATGTTTGGGGATTACATAAGGATAAAGCTATTGAAAGGTGGGAGAATTTCCCCAAACAAACTTATAGAAACCGATGTATTATTCAGGGAGCCAATGGTAAACTTCCATTAATAATTCCTATTGAACATTCTGGAGCTCGTATCATTAAAGATATAAAAATATCTTACTCAAGCGCATGGCAAAAAATTCATTGGAAATCATTACAATCTTCCTATCAAAGTTCTCCTTACTTTGAATATTATGAAGATTCATTATCAAAAATTTTTGAAAAGAAGGAGACTTTTCTTTTTGATTTAAATTTGAGTACTTTAGAGTGGGCATGTAAAATTCTTGATTTAGACAACAATTTTATTTATACTCAGGAATACATTCAAAAATCAGAAATCATGGATTTTAGAATTTCATTTAATGCTAAAAAAAATGATGAATATAAAAATCCATATTATATACAGGTTTTTTCTGATCGATTTGAATTTATGAATAATCTATCAATTTTAGATTTGGTTTTCAACGTTGGTCCGAAATCTGCTAATTATATTAAAACATTTTAAAAAAATACATATTTAAATGAAAAAAATACTTTTAAGCTTAGGTATTATATTTACAATTACCTCAGCTTCTTTAACTGGACAGGTGGTTAGTCAACCGGTTGATTCTACCTACTTAAAGAACTGGTATCATCAAAGTTATGAAAAAACTGGTGTTTTTGGAGTTGGAACTAATGAAGCTTTAGACTTTTTAAAGTCTAAAGGGTTAAAACCCTCACCAATAATTGTTGGTGTTATAGATAGCGGTGTACAAATAGACCATCCTGATTTAAAAAACAATATTTGGGTAAACATAAAAGAGATTGAAAAAAATGGAAAAGACGACGATGGAAATGGATATATTGACGATGTATACGGTTGGAGCTTCATAGGTAATAAAAATGGGAAAGATGTAGATCATGATACTACTGAATCTACTCGTATAGTTGTTAAATACGAAAAGTTATTTGAAACCGGAGACCCTAAAACCAACGAGTCCAATCGCAAAAAATATTCAAAAGAATTTAAAGAATACCAAAGAGCGAAAGCGAAATATGACGAAGACTATGCTGAGGCACAACAGAATTTAAACCAAATAAATTCTCAAAAAGCTATGATAGGACAGATGACTTATGCTTTACAAGAGGCTTTAGGTGATAAACCATTAACAGTAGCAAATGTTAAAGCGGCTACATTCCCTAATGATCAGATTAAACAAGCATTCTTACACATGTCTGAAGATGAAGAAATTAGCGGTAAAAATGCGGATGAAATTAAGAAAATGTTTGATGAGCAAATAAAAGATGCTGTGGATTATTATTCCAATAAGTTAAATTATATGCTTAACAAAGAATACGATCCTAGAGGAATAGTTGGAGATAACTACGAAGATGTTACAGAGAAATTTTATGGAAATAACCAAGTAGAAGGTCCTGATGCTTTACACGGAACACATGTATCTGGAATTATTGCAGCAGAAAGAAACAATCATATAGGAATGGATGGCATTGCTGGTGATGTAGCAAAAATATTAGTGGTTAGAGCTGTACCAGATGGGGATGAAAGAGATAAAGATGTTGCTAACGCAATTATTTATGCTGTGGATAACGGAGCAAAAATTATTAATATGAGCTTTGGAAAGCCTTTTTCTCCTAATAAAGAAGTAGTATGGAAAGCTATGAAATATGCTGAGAAAAAAGGGGTTTTACTGGTTCATGCTGCGGGTAATGATAATATGAATGTAGATACGGAATATAACTTTCCAACCAATTTTAAAGATAATGAACATAAATCATTTGTAAACAATTGGATTACCGTGGGTGCAAGTACTAAAGATAGTTTAAAACTCAAAGCTTCTTTTTCTAATTATGGAAAAGAACGAGTAGATATTTTTGCACCGGGTTCTGAAATTTATTCTACGGTAACGGGTAGTAAATATAAATTTTTACAGGGTACAAGTATGGCTTCTCCGGTGGTTGCTGGATGTGCTGCTCTACTTTGGTCTTACTTTCCAGGTTTAACTGCTGAACAGGTAAAAGAAATTTTATTAAAAACTGCTAATGTATCTACAGTTGCAACAACTGCAGGTGGAGAGAGTGATAATAGTCCTAAAATCACAGTTCCTTTCAATGAACTTTCCATGAGCGGTGGAGTTGTTGATGTTTATAAAGCAGTAAAATATGCTTATGAACATTATCCTTCTAAGGAAACTAAAAAATCTTCCAAGAAATAAATTGTTTAAAATGAAAAATCCTGAATTATAAATTCAGGATTTTTTTTGATTATATTTTTGAACTCTTATTAATTTTCTGATATACCTTCAGTCAATGATTTAATAAGATTTTTAAGGGGTTTCTCAACCATAGCAGATATAAACATATTAAATTTTCCATCGAAGCTAAATTGCACATGGCAAGATTGCTCATTAATATTTTCAATTCTAAGGGATAAATCAAAATTTAAAGTTTCTTTGGCAGAGGTTAAAATTATCTTTGAAAATGGTTCTTTTTCCTTAAACTTTAAAGCTATTTCAGGCATACCCTTTAATGCAAAAACAAATCCATCTTCCGTAACCTCAAACTTCTCAGTATTTTCAGGCATAAAGCTTTTAAATTCTGAAGGATTTTCTGCTTGTTTATAAACTTCCTCGGCTGATTTATGAACAACTATTTTATCTCCCTTTATATTCATTTTTTGTATTTTTGATAAAACTTAAAAAAACAAATGTACAAAATTTCAGTAAACGAAAAATTTCTATCCATAGGCAAAAAAAAAGTTAAAGGTGCCATTAACTTACCTTATAGCCCTACTAGCTTTCAAACATCTTTTGAACTGCTTTACAATTCCAAAGAAGTTCGTTATGTAAATATTTTTTCTAAAAATAAAAAAAAGACTTGGGCTAAATTTCAAGAATTTGCATTGCCCATTTATGCTGCTGGTGGAATCGTACATAATCAGTTGAATGAATTTTTATTTATTAAAAGAAATGGAATTTGGGATTTACCAAAAGGGCATGTTGAAAAAGGTGAAAGCTTTGAAGAAACAGCCCTAAGAGAAGTTGAAGAAGAATGCGGAATTAAAAATTTAGAATTAAAGGAATTTTTAAAAACTACTTATCATGTTTATTATTCTAAAGATCAATATTATTTAAAAGTTGTACAATGGTTTTCATTGTTTTACATGGAAAATAAAAGTCCTAAACCGCAAATTGAAGAAGGTATTGAGATGGTTAAGTTTGCTTCTAAGAAAGAAGTGTCTACGTTTATGAAAAATACATATCGTACTATTTATGGTCTTTGTAATAAATATATTCTTAAATAAAAATTTTATAGTTAAAAAAATGAGAATAATTAAATTCTCATTTTTTTAGATTATAAATTTCAATTAAAAAGAATACTGCATACCAAATTTAATTCCAAATTTATTTACCTTTTTAATATCTAAATAATTTCCTCTCCAGTTAAAATCTACTCTAAAAATTCTTAGATTTCCAAAACCTATATTTTCAATTCCAAACCCATATTCATAGTAAATGTCTTTATTAGGTGCAACATATTCAATATTGGAAGCATTCATGCTTTTGGAACCATCGGAAATATCTCCCCAAGCTCCTCTGAAAATAAGAACTTCTCTTAGTTGAAGTTTTTTAAGTAGAGGTATATAAGAAAATATTCTCCCGTTAAAATGATGTTCCAAGTGCATGGTTGCATATACATCTGTGACAAAGTCATAATAATTTAATAAGGCAAAAGTATTAGGAATGATTCCGTAAGATTGATTCCCCGGTATAACGCCTAAAAGTGATACGGGTAGTTTGTTAAATGTTTTTCCAAATTCCGTAGTTATATCGGTTCTACCAATAGGTCCCCAAAGTATGGGTTGGCTATACATGAATTGAACTTTATCATAGTTAAATCCGCTGTTAAAAGCTCCTTTAATTCCTCTTACATATTTTAAAATAAACGTTGGCGCTAAAGTTGTATGTTCAAATCTATCTAATCCATATCGTGAGTATTTGGCTCCCGGTCTAGCTTCAACACTAAAGGTAAGATGTGTATCATATAAATCTTGCTTTATGTTTCCAAATTTATCGTAATAACCAATGTCAAATTTTTCAGGATTTGCTGATTTTATAAACTGATACGTTCCATCTAATCTTAATTGAACATTTTTCCATGGCTCTATTGAAACAAAGGCGTTTGTTTTATTTACAGAACTTAGAAATTCATTACTACCTCTTGATATAATTGATGATGAAGCAAAAGATCTACTCATTATACTTTCTCCTTCAGTTAATGATACTCCTAATTGAGATATATCTCGTTTAGTACCTAAACCAATAGTAAATCTATTGAATTTATTAAACATTAACCTACCTTCTGCTCCATATTTAACTTGCTCATCTTTAAATCCATAGGCTGTATAACCTTCTAGTCTCCACATATCATTAGGAGTAAAATAGGTTCTAGCACCCAATCGTAGTCGTAATCCTTCTACATCATTATACCCTATAAATTGGTATAAGTTACCTATATCAATAGCTTTGCCTACATTTACATACCCTGAGGATAATATTTGCACCAAATTAGTTATGTCTCTATAAAGTTTTGTTTTGGAAACCTTTGTAATTACTTCAGTCGCTTTCAAATCGTCATCAGATAATTTTTCTAATCTATGTTTTTCCCAAAATTGATCTTTTTGTTTATAGGCTCCTCCAGATATTGGTTCCCATTGTTCATCTAAGAGTGTATCAATTTTACTTGATGGCTCATCAAATAAATAATTGTCATAGATGAGAGTTCTTTTTGCAAACATACCTTTAGATTTATCTTTTTTCGTAATTAAAGACATATCCAGGTTGGTGTAATACTTTAAAGGCAAAAACACGGAGTCATTAACGTTTTTATAATCAAGCTCCATATAAATATCTTTTACAAAATTTACATTAATACCAGAGGCTGCTTGTAATGTCGCATGTTTAACAGCATATGTATCGTATGTAATGTAAAGGTCACCCTTAAAAGTTAATTCATTAGCTCTTCGGGGTTTATATTTTAAGTAATAGCATTTTACAGAGTCAACCATTACAGTATCAACTAACATATAATCATAAACTGAAAACCCTATGGTAGCAACAGGGCTGGTAAAACCTTTGTTAAAGAAATTTAATACATTGTCATAAATATTAACGTCTTTATAAAGGTTTTTAACTGTATTTGCTATAATGTCGTTATCACTAGGTACTCCTACTGATCTATTACCTCTAAGAAAAGACTTTTCTCGCTTGGATGGTTTATTCTCTCCTACCACTTGGGTAATAGATTCGTTTAAAAATACAGGAAGATATGTTTTCCCAAGGAAAGCTGAGGTGTCAATATCCTGAAATGTAATATCTAATTTTTTAAAAATTTTCTTACTTATAAATGCACTATCAATATTATTTAAATCAAACTCAATTTTCTCGTACTCATTATATTGATAGTTATTAAAATTTTTCAATCCGTTGGTTTTCTTTCTCTTCCAAACTTCCTGCATAATTCTATAGGCGGGATTTTCCTTTTTAGGTATTCTTTTGGGTGGAAATCCTTTAACTACAACTCCTTCTAATTTATCTGACTTAATAACTTCTCTTTTTTCTTTTTCTTCAATTTTATTTGAAAATTCTACGATTAGGTTCGAATTATTACCTTTATCCAAGGTTACATACTTTACATCAAAATCATTGGTATAGATAGCTAATCTATTTACATTTGAATCATCTTGAATTTCAAAGTATCCATTTTCATCAGAATTTGTAAAGTTCTGAGTCCCTTCAAAAAAGATAGTAGCATCCGCAATTGGTTCATTTTTATCCATATTATAAAGATGTCCATTCGCTTTGTAATAATTTATAGAGTCTGTATGAATAATTAAAGAATCATGATCTATTTTTTCTTTAAGATTTGTTTCATTACTAACTATATACTCAGAATTTGGATTGCTATTACTATTAGAAAAATTAATTTCTAAATTTAAGTTATCTCCTTTACTTAAAGGAACTGATTTGATCGGATACTTATTAGTATCTATAAATATAGAATCGGAGAACTTTCTATTTATGATTTCAAAAAAACCATTCGAGTCTGAATAGGTTTGTACATGAGAATCCTTAAAAAATATTCGTGCATTGGTAATGGGTTCTTGATTTTCTAAATCTTTAAGCGTACCTGTTACTTTTACATATTCCTGAACCAAAGGGTGAATTGGTGATTTTTTTTCGAGATCATTAGAAGAAAATTTGATAATTATATTTGAGTCTTCTTGAGAATGAAGTGGAATGATTTTCTTTTTATATCCTAAAGCTATAATTACTAATGAGTCACTAGTAGTATTAGACTCTAAATGAAAAGTCCCATCAGTGTTAGTCAGAATCTCTGCTTGTGGATGATTTGAAAAAGATATTCTAACTCCTGAAATAGGCCTTTGAATATCTTGATTAATGACTACTCCTGATATTTTAACCTGTGCAATCATGATCAATGTTTGCAATAACACAGATACAAATAATATTTTTTTTAACATAAAGCAATAGTTATAATAAAGAAAACTTTCATTTATTTGATAGTAATATCATTTAAACGAAAGTTTCTTTTAAAAATTATATTTTATAAATTTTAATAAGAAATATATTATAACAAATAATTTCTAATGTGTTAATTTTAAATTTTATAATAGGATATTCATTTATTAAATGTAAGATCATTTAATAATTTTAACGCTTTTCTAAAACCTCATCTATTAATCCATATTCTTTAGCTTCACTAGAAATCATCCAATAATCTCTATCAGAATCTTTTTCAATTTTTTCGAAGGATTGTCCTGAATGAGAAGCTAAAATCTCATACAATTCATTCTTTAATTTTAAAATTTCTTTAAGGGTAATTTCCATATCGGATG
This sequence comes from Apibacter muscae, assembly GCF_007845595.1. NCBI lineage: Bacteria > Pseudomonadati > Bacteroidota > Flavobacteriia > Flavobacteriales > Weeksellaceae > Apibacter > Apibacter muscae. Next base: position 70,689 of record NZ_SELI01000020.1, on the reverse strand, counting down.
CTTGTCCTTGAGCTCCACCTAAAGGTTGATGAATCATAATTCTTGAATGTTTCAATGCCGATCTTTTACCTGGTGCTCCTGCTGTTAATAAAACTGCTCCCATTGAAGCTGCCATTCCTGTACATATAGTAGCTACATCAGGTTTAATAATTTGCATAGTGTCATAAATTCCTAAACCAGCATAAACACCTCCTCCTGGTGAATTTACATAGATTTGAATATCCTTAGAAGAATCAGCACTTTCTAAAAACAACAACTGAGCCGTAACGATATTTGCAATGTGATCATCAATGGCAGTACCTAAAAATATGATTCTATCCATCATTAATCGAGAAAAAACATCCATTTGAGCAACATTCAATTTCCTTTCTTCCGTAATATAAGGAGTCATTGAATTAAAATATTGATCCATAGTTAAACTACTAATTCCTCTATCTTTTACCGCATATTTTTGAAATTCTTTTCCTAAATTCATGGTTATATTATATTTATATTAAAAAATGTCTAAGTTTCACTTGATCAGCATTGACCAATGTTTTTAAAGGTACGATTTAATTTTGTTTGCAATAGTTTCAAATTCGTTAACTGTTAATTTCAATTTTTTTTCAAATTGTAAATCAGAAGGTTCATTTAATGGTATTAAATGAACATGTACATGAGGAATTTCTAATCCTTGAACTACCATTCCAACACGCTCACATGAAATAGCTTTTTTTACAGCTTGGGCTATATAGTATGTATACGACATTAGTTCATCATATTCCTCTCTAGGTAGCTCAAATAATTGGTCTGTTTCTTTTTTAGGAATTACCAATACATGTCCTTGAACGACTGGAAATGCATCTAAAATAGCTATAAATTTATCATCCTCAGCTATTTTATAGCAAGGAATTTCACCAATTATAATTTTAGAGAATATACTACTCATGGGTATTATTCTAATGAAATTTCTAAAATTTCAAAATCAATTTGATTTCCATTGGGCAAAGTTATTTGGGCTGTCTCTCCCACTTCTTTACCTAAAAGACCCTTTGCTATAGGAGTATGTACTGATATTTTATTTGCTTTCAAATCAGTTTCTGTATCAGGAACCAAGGTATACTTTAGCTCTTGCCCATTAGCTTTATTTTTGATTTTCACAGAACATAATATGGCAACTTTTGAAGTATCTAACTGGGATTGATCTATAACTTTTGAATTTGAAATAATATCTTTTAGTTTAGCTATTCGCATTTCTAACATACCTTGAGCTTCTTTTGCTGCATCATATTCAGCATTTTCAGACAAATCACCTTTATCTCTTGCTTCAGCTATTTGTTGCGTAATTTTAGGTCTTTCAATTTGTTCTAATTGTTCAAGTTCTTTTCGCAATTTTTCCAAACCTTCTTTCGTTACATAACTCATGATACTTATATTTTTATTAGTTTAGTATATATAAAAAATAATCCGACTTTATATTTTCGCCGGATTATTTGAATTACAAAATTAAAGAATTTTATTATGATAAAAAAAAATATTAATCTCTTCTTATTTTATTTAATTTTTTCATTGTTTACCCATTGCACAAATGGCGATAAAACAATAAGTTGTTTCCCCTACACAAGTATAAACGTTGCATTAGATTTAGGTTTACCTAGCAACCAAAATCTTGCAAGTATTAATGGTTATGTTTACGTACAGGCTGGTCCATTGTCTGGAACGCGTGGGCTTATAGTAATTAATACATCTCAAGGCTTTGTAGCCTACGATAGAAATGCCCCTCATATTTGCCCATCAGAATCAAGCACTTTGGAGGTTGTGGACGATTTTTATATTTTATGTCCTGACGATGGTGCTCAATGGCTGTTTAACGGTCAACCTATTGGTGATAAAGCTGCTGGAAGACCTCCAAAATCTTATCCTGCACAATTAATTGGAAACATGGTATATATCAATTACAATTAATTTATTTTAAATTTGTTCGCAAGGATCATTTTTCCTTTTTAAAAAAAATTTAAAATTTATTAACTAATAAATGTTTGACAATAAAAATTTATATAAAACTCCTATTTCAGAATATGGAGAATTTGGTCTTATAGAGCATCTTACCAAGAACCTTTCACTATTTAATTCCTCAACTCTTAAAAGTATAGGAGATGACGCATGTGTTTTAGATTCAAAAAATAAAGAAGTTTTAGTTAGCTCCGATACACTTGTCGAAAATATTCATTTTAACCTTACATACACTCCTTTAAAACATTTAGGATATAAAACAGTGGTTGTAGGAATAAGTGATATCATTGCTATGAATGCCATACCAGAACAAATATTAATATCTATAGCTATATCTAATCGATTTCCTGTTGAAGCATTAGATGAAATCTATGCAGGTATTTCAACTGCATGTAATTTCTATAAAATAGATTTAGTAGGTGGAGATACAACTTCTTCAAACCTTGGTTTAGTTATAAACATCACTACTATTGGATATGCTAAAAAGGAAGATATAATTTATAGAAATGGCGCAAAACCCAATGATTTACTTGTAGTTACAGGGGATTTAGGAGGGGCATACTTTGGATTACAAGTATTAGAAAGAGAAAACGTTGCTTTTAAAGCAAACCCTAATTTACAACCAGATTTAAATGATTATACTTACTTATTAGAAAGACAGCTTAAACCTGAAGCTCGGGTTGAAATTAAAAATCTATTGGAGGAAATGCAAGTACACCCTACTTCAATGATTGATATTTCTGATGGATTAGCTTCTGAAATTCTACATCTATCGCAAAAAAGCAATGTTGGTTTTTCTATTTATGAAGATAAAATACCTATGGATAATCAAGTCATATCGACAGCCTCTGAGTTTGGAATAAATCCTGTAACGGGTGTATTGAATGGAGGGGAAGATTATGAAATACTATTTACAATACCCGTAAGTGAACACGACAAAATCAAGCATAATCCAAATTTTTCAATTATTGGCCATGCAACACAAAATAATAAAAACTTTTTAATAACTAAAGGCCAAAATGAATTTATTCCATTAAGAGCCCAAGGTTGGGAAGCCTATTTGAAAAACTAATTATTAACATTCTCACTGAAATTAAAACTTGTTAAAATAAAACATATTAGTATCTTTGCGAGATTAAAAAATAAAATTTTGGGACGGGTTCCCACTAATACATTTAATTTATGGCAGTTAAAATCAGATTACAAAGACACGGAAAGAAAGGTAAACCTGTTTATCACATTGTAGTGGCAGACTCTAGATCTAAAAGAGATGGTAAAAACATTGAAAAATTAGGTATCTATGTACCTACAACTAACCCAGCAACAATTGAGTTAAATTTAGACAAAGCGGTTGATTGGTTAGAAAAAGGTGCACAACCTTCTGACACAGCTAAAAGTATTCTTTCATTTAAAGGTGCATTATTAAAAAAACATTTAAATGGTGGAGTAAAAAAAGGTGCATTTTCTGCTGAAGATGCTGAAAAAAAATTCCAAGATTGGTTAGAACATAAAGAAAAAAGTATTCTAACTAAAAAAGAAAAATTAGTTTCATCTAAAGAACAAGCTAAAAAAGAAAAGCTTGAAGCTGAGAAAAAAATTAATGAAGCTCGTATAGCAGCACAACAAAAAGCTCTTGAAGAAGAAAACCAAGAAATAGCTAATGATGCTGAAGCTCCAGTAACTGAAGAAAATACTTCCGCAGATACTGAAGAAAATAAAAATGAAGAAACCAACGCTTAATAGCTTATGCTTTTAAAAGATTGTTACTATGTAGGCACAATCACTAAAACTCATGGTTTAAAAGGACATCTAGTTGCTAAATTAGATACTGATGAGCCAGAGGCATATGAAAATTTAGAATCGGTATTTATAAATATAAATGGAATGCCGATTCCTTTTTTTTTAGTAGAATGTCAGCTTCTTAATAAGAATTCTTTACGAATAAAATTTGAAAATACTTCTTTAAATCCACAAGAATTAATAGGCAAAGATATATATCTACCTTTAGAATTTTTACCTCAACTATCAGGAAAGCAATTTTATTACCATGAGGTAATAAATTTTAATATACTAGATCAAAATAATATTTCTGTTGGTAAAATTATTGAAATTAATGATCAATCCCCACAATCATTATTTAGTATTGAACTTTTAAATTCTAAAAATATTTACATACCTATTATAAATGATTGGATTATTGAAGTAAATAGAAAAGAACAGTATATTAAAATGAATTTGCCAGAAGGTATTCTGGATATATAAGAGTCCTTATCTATTATATAAATTTAAAACCTTATACACAAAATACTTTATAAATGGAATATTTAGATTTTGAACTTCCTATAAAAGATTTGGAAGAGCAATTGAGTAAATGTATTGCTCTAGGTAAAGAAAGTGGAATTAATATTGACTCCGCTTACAAAGAAATTGAGGAAAAAATTATAAAAACCAAACATAGCATTTACGATAAGTTAACCCCATGGCAAACTGTTCAATTATCTAGACATCCTAGCCGCCCCTACTCTTTAGATTACTGCATGTCAATCACCGATAATACTTTTATTGAATTACACGGGGATAGAAATTATGCCGATGATAAAGCTATGATAGGTGGAATAGGCAAAATAGATGGCAAAAGTTTTATGATCATCGGGCAACAAAAAGGTAAGAATACTAAAGAAAGACAATTCAGACGTTTTGGTATGCCTAATCCTGATGGTTATAGAAAAGCTTTACGTCTAATGAAAATGGCTGAAAAATTTAATATCCCAATTTTAACCTTAATTGATACTCCTGGAGCTTATCCTGGACTTGAAGCTGAAGAAAGAGGGCAAGGCGAAGCTATTGCAAATAACATACGCCAAATGTGTAGTATTGAGGTACCGATAATTTCTGTAGTTATAGGTGAAGGGGCTAGCGGAGGTGCTTTAGGCATTGGTGTCGGTAATAAAGTTTATATGATGGAATACAGTTGGTACTCTGTAATCTCTCCTGAAAGTTGTTCATCAATTTTATTTAGAAGTTGGGAATATAAAGAAGTTGCTGCAGAAAGTTTAAAACTAACCCCAAAACATTCTTACGAATTAGGGATTATTGACGGTATAATTAAAGAACCTTTAGGAGGTGCACACTATCAACCTCAAGAAGCTTTTAATTCATTGAAATCAAAAATCTTAGATGCTTATAATGAACTTGAAAAATTAAGTCCAGAAGAATTAGTTGAACATAGACAAAATAAATTTATCAATATAGGAGATTATAACGGCTAAATACAAATAATAAATAATAAATAACAAAGCACTAAAAAATTTAGTGCTTTTTTTGTATATTCATTTTTAATAGAATATCATGCTTATAAAAAATTAAAACTATAGGGATCAATTCTAAAATAAAAAGCCCTACTTTAAAATTAAAGTAGGGCTAAAACTAACTACTATGAAAATTCACTGCCTTATGAATACTTTTTAATATTCAATTTACGTGCCAATTCATAACTATAAACGGATTATTATAATATGAACTTAAATTCAATTTATAAGATTAAAATGTATGAATCAAATTACTATAGTATAATTCTTAATATATAAAAAACCCTACTTTAAAAAATTAAAGTAGGGTTAAAACTAACTACTATGAAAATTCACTGCCTTATGAATACCTGTTTATAAACAATTAATATGCCAAAATAATTCTTTATTTTATTTTTTTATTTAAAACGATATAAAATAAAAAACCCTACTTTAAAAAATTAAAGTAGGGTTAAAACTAACTACTATGAAAATTCATTGCCTTATGAATACTTGTTTATAAACAATTAATATGCCAAACTTAATAATTATATGTTTTACACATTAAAATATAAAAAATAAAAAAAACCTACCTCTAAAAAAGGTAGGGCTAAAACTAACTACTATGAAAATTCATTGCCTTATGAATACTTATTATTAACCAATTTGCATGCCAATATTTAAATATTTAAAACTATTTTTTCTCCTTCCAGAATTTATCTAAATATTTGTATCTATTATATACATACCTAGCATATATTTTGGATATAATAAACCCTTCTTTTCCATCTAAAATCCCATATTGAATGATGTAATGATGAAAAAAACGATATAATGGTTTTATATAACGATGAAAAAAATTTGCTTTTTTACCTTTTTCAAATAATTCTTTTGCTTTGAGTTGGGAATAATGATCTAATTTATCTTCATAACTCTTAACGGATGCCAATGAATAATGATCAATTTTATTTTTTAAAAATCCAGGTTCAGAATTGTAAATCATTTCTTCATGCACTAATTTTGATGCTTTGTACTTGCATTTATTTTTTTTGAATAAACGTATTACTTTATCATTTTTCCATCCACTATTTTTAATATGCTTATTCTTAAAATAAAAATTTCTATATACCCAATATGCATCTTTAGCATGTGGATCGTTAATAGTCATTAATATTTCCATCTTTAAATCAATAGGAATTCGCTCATCTAAATCAAAAAATATCACCCATTCATTTGAAACTTGATCTATTGCATAATTTTTTTGATTAGTAAAATTGTCAAATTTTCTTTGTAAAAATTTTACTTTATTGCTTTTTTCAACCAACTCTTTAGTAGAATCAGTGCTATAAGAATCAACAACAATTATTTCATCTGCAAAATCAATATCTTTCAAAAATTTATTGACATTATTTTCTTCATTATAAGTTATACAAACTGCCGAAATTTTATTTGATGAATTTAATATTAATTCTAAATTACTTTTTTGTTCAATTTTTAACGTCTCAGTTATAAATTCATGTATTTTAGGGATTACCTTATTTGTATACATTAATTTATAAAAAGGTTCTGGATTATTTAGTATTTCTTTTATAGAATATAACTTGTAAATCTCTGGAAAAAGATCTGTAAGATGAAAACTTTGATGAATTGCTAAATTTTCATAACATCCCCAATCTTTCCTAAACTTATGTGGTGAAAAAATAGAATATGTTGGTATGTTTAACGCTTTAGCTATATTAACTGAGCCTCCTTCATTTGCTATTAGGGCATCACAATTAGATAAAATTGCAGCAAATTCCCGAATATTATTTCCTAAAATTGAAGTAAATATTTTTTCTTTTTCTACTATTTTATCTAGCAAATTTTCAACCTCTTTGAATTGTTCAGGTATATAATTAAATAAAAGATTTACATCATAGGAACTTAATATTGAGTTTATTAGTTCAGCCATATAATTTAATGGCCATGATTTTTTTAAAGAACTCCCCAATACACCAATTATTAAAACAGGTTTTTTATAATCTACTCCATTTTCATACATAATTTTTTTAGAAATATCTTTTTCTTCCTGAGTTAAAAAAATTTCTGTTTGAAAATCTAAATTTCTAAATGGCCTCTTTAAAATTGAACTTAGTAATAAACATCTATTTTCAATGGATGTACATTGAATAACTTTGGGTAGACTTTCTTCTCTATGAGTTTTTGTATAAAGATATTTAAAAAATGGCTTGTCATAACTAATTTTTACTTTCGCAGTGGAAAATAAAGTCATTATCCTACTCTGTAATTTTGCATAAGGATCAATTAATATATCATATTTTTGATTTCTTATTAATTTTGAATAGGCTAATAGAACAGAAATTTTTTTTAGTTCCTCATTGTTAAAAGTTATAACTTTATCTATATAAGGATTATTTTCCAAAATACCTTTTGCTTTATCGTAGCAAAAAAAATGTATCTCAGCTTCTTTATTCTCTAACTTAATATTTTTAGCCAATACACTAGAGACTAATACATCACCAATAAATTTGTTTTGAATTATTAGGATTTTATTTTTCACCAGATGAAATTTATATAAATATACTTATTAATTATTTAGATGATCCAAAACCATAATTTAAAACATATGCCATGTAATAATTATTAATTTTTTTATAATTCGCAAAATATTTTGAACTTGATATATTATCTGTAATCCAACAAATAATATTTTTATCCATATTTAATTTAAAGGGTTCAACCCTATAGTGATTTAAAAAAGACCATAAATTTCCTTGATGAATTTTATATAATGCTTCTTTTAAGCCCCAAATAATATGTAAATAATCTTTTTGATTGTCTTTAGGAATAAAGCTGAATTCATCTTCTCTTACAAACTTTTCCTTTATGTTTTCAATTTTCTTATTTCTCTCCAATTCAATATCTACTCCAATTTGAAATGAAGAAGCTCCAACACATACCATTCCATGAGAATGAGAAATAGAAATATTATACGTTCCCTCAACGTAAGGCTTACCTTTATCAGTATACTTCACGTTATTGTCTAAACCTAGGGCCATCAAACAAGCTCTTAAACCCAAATATTCTCTTTTTCTTTTAGGGGTTAATAAATTATAGGTACTTAATCTATCTTTAGACAATTTTAGAATTCTTAGTAAATCTTCATTTGTTTCACTAACTTTCCATGTAACAATTCTTGTAAAATAATCCGGAATTATAAAGTCAACAACAGGCATTTATTAATGATAATATTTTAGTAAATATATGAATTTAATGATATACATTAATATTCATCAGTTTATATATTTTGATAATAATGTTTTAAAAAAAATCTGCAAAATAATTTTAATAATAAAAGAATATATATTACATTTGCAATCTTAAAAATTAGTATCGGCCGCGTAGCTCAATTGGATAGAGCGTCAGATTACGGCTCTGAAGGTTGGGAGTTCGACTCTTCCCGCGGTCACTAATATTTAATATTAATTCTACTTAATAGTTTAGTTTTTTTTACAAAAATTATATTAATAACTTAATAGTAGTTATCACTGGAACTATATTAGTATCTAGCCTAAAGTTCTAAATTCTATTCTACACAAATTGTATGTATTTTTCCAGCTTAGGAAATGTTAAAATTTTTTGAATGTTCATTGCGTTTAAATTGATTAAATAAATTTATAAATCTAATTTTATTAAATATCTATACTTTCTCTAACTCATATACAGAAATCTTAGTAGTAAATAACCCATAATTTAAAAATACCATCTCTCCTTCTATTTTATCAATTGTTGCAGCACTTGTACTGCCTTTAATTTTTACTTTACGCTTTTCTTTCATCCACTGTTTCACACGATCAACTGTAGTTTTTATTTCTTCTATTTTTGATGCTAGAAGTTGTTCTTTTATATCTTCCTTTTTTAGTTCTATCTTTACTTTATTTCTGTGCTTTTTAGTTTTAATTTTATCAACCTCCGAAATTTGCGAATTTTTAAATTTTTCTTGCTCTAAAAGTTTGGAAAAATCTTTAAAAATATCCCTTTTACTTTTCCCATTAGTATAGGCATCAATAAATCTTTGAGTTTTTCCTCCTAAGAAATTTAACCGAGATTCATCCTCATATAATTTCTGGAAATTTATTAATTTTTGTTTATAAAAATTTATAGTGTCTGATAATTGTTTACTTTTTTCACTTGAATGATCTATTTGTTTATTTAAACTCCCCTTCAATCTTTCAATATTATATTTCTCTTGTTGTAATCTAACAATCGTCTTGTCAAGGTCAATTTTATTAGTTTCTATTTTTTTCCTCGCCAATTGAATGATTTCTGAAGGTATATTATTTTTCTCTGCAACTTCAAAAGTAAACGAGCTCCCAACTTGACCTATTTCTAATTTATATATAGGTTTTAATGTTTTTTCATTAAATAACATAGAAGCATTCTGGGTATGTTTCAACTCTTCTACTCTTAATTTAATATTTGTATAATGGGTAGTTATAATTCCATAGGATTTTTTTTCATAAAAATATTCCAAAAAAGCTTCAGCTAGGGCACCACCTAATTCCGGATCAGATCCTGTACCGAATTCATCAATTAATAACAATGTTGAATTATCAACCTGTTTTATTATTGTATGCATTTTTTTTAAACGAGAACTATATGTACTTAATTGATTTTCAATCGATTGATTATCCCCTATATCTGTTAATATTTTATTGAAAAAACCTACTTTAGAATTAGGGTGAACTGGTACTAATATTCCACTTTGAATCATTAACTGAATTAACCCCACTGTTTTTAAAGTTATACTCTTGCCTCCTGCATTAGGACCTGAAATACAGATTATTCTAGTATCCTTGTTTATGCTTAAGGTTTGTGGGATGGTTTGTTTTTTTTCTTTTACATTATTTAATAACAATATAGGGTGATAAGCCTCTATAATCTGTATTTCTTGATCATTAGATATATGAGGTAATATCCCATGAATTGACTCTGCATACCGAGCCTTGGCTTGAACAACATCCAACTCATATATATACTTTTGATAGTTAAAAAGTAATGGATAAAACTCATAAATTTCCCGCGTTAAATCAGCTGAAATTTTTAGAATCTCATTTTTTTCTTGGTTGGATAATTCAATTAATTTTATATTCAAATTAGTCACTGATTCTGGTAAGATAAAGCAAATAGAACCAGTTTTGGAAAAACCTAAAACTCTTCCTTTTACTGATTTTTTTAAATTTGATTTTACAGCTAGAACTCTTTGATCATCAATTACACTTTCTTTAATTTCATCCAAATACCCACTTTGAGCATAATATGATAACGATTTATCAAAATTTTGTTGAATATTTCTTCTTGTGATCTGAAGTTGCTCTCTTATGTATTTTAACGAAGAAGATGCTTCATTTTTTATCTCTCCAAAACGATTAAATACATTATTAATTAATGAAATTATATTCTTGTTGTATTCTATATGAGATATCTGCTTGTGAAGAGTAGGAAAATATTCTTTAAATTTTTCAAAATGTACAATTAATGAATTAACGAGTTTGGAAAGATCTCTAATTTTTAAAAATGATTTTGATTCAAGAGTGAAATTATCAATTTGAAGCATTTTTAATTCTGTATCAATACATTCAAATTCCTTAAATGGAATGAAGTTCTCATTCATAAAACTGCTTAAATATTCATTAACACAGTTTAGTGCATCTTTAATCTTCTCCTTTTTAAGTGGATGCAGATTTATAACCTTTTCTTTTCCGTAATCAGAATAGCAATAAACTGCAATTTCTTCAAGGATTTTATAATATTCAAGTTCGTTTAAAGTATCTCTAGCAATCTGCATTTTTCAAACGTTTATTATTTATCTACAAGTTTATAATTACAAAAATAAAGTATTTAAACTTATTAATATCCACTCTACACTAAACGCAATGATCTTATTACTACATATATTGATTTTGTAAAATGAAATTCATTTAATTAACACTTTAATTCCTAATATAAAAAATTATATTAATTTATATTATATTTACATAATTATTAACATTAAATATTTTTTTTACAAAAATAAAAGGATTAATTTTATATTGTATTTCTTTGATAAGCACCAACACTTTTTCTCAGGTTGGAATTAATATAGATCAGCCTACTGCAACACTTGATGTAAATGGCGATTTAAAAGTTAGAGGTGTTATAGACCAAAATAGCCCAATTGCAAAAAATTCAAACAAACAATTTTACATCTCAAATAAAGTTTTAGTTATCAATGATAATAGTACAATACACTACGACACTAACATCATCAAAAATTCTTACGTTAAAGGTGGAAATAGTTCTAACTCAACCTCATTAATTTCTCTTGATGGTATTTCAGGTTGGAATAAAATTGCTTTTGAAAATATTGCATTTGATTATAACAATGAATATGACTTAAATAGCTATGAATTTATTGCCAAAAATAGTGGAATATATGCCGTATATATACAATACACCACCTCTAGTTTAATCTCTGCTTCAAACGTAGGTGTTGGTATTTTAAAAAGAAAAGCCAGTGAAATTACATATACTTTAGAAGCGGAAGAATCTTTTAGTAATGTTTCAGTTTTAGGGATTAGCGTTTCTCCACCTACAAGAAAAATTTTTTCCATCATTGATTTAGATAAAGGGGATGCTATAACCTTTGGCGCTTCAGGGCTGTCCTTATCTATTCAACTACTCGGAGGGACAGATACTTATTTTACCATATTTCAAATTAAATAATTATAAATTTAATTTGAAATTTTTTAAGGATTATAAGACATTATAAATTAAAGTATTTATATAAATACTATTTTATTAAACAGATAAATATATCTTGAAAAAAACCCCGTGTTAAAAAACACGGGGCCAAAACTAACTACTATGAAAAATTTACTGTCTCGTAAATTACTTTTATACTCACAAACACCATGCCGTTTTATGATTTTAACGCTTTATTTTCTAAAAATTTTATATACTATCTATTTATAAGTAATTATTAAAACTATTGAAATTCTAATTTACTAAATTAACATAAAAAATAGAGATTAAATTACTTATATAAATGTTTCCACAAATTTAATAATCTATAATTTTTTACTTAACTTCACGTTATGAATAATAATTTCTTAATATGAAAAAGCTAGTCTACATTTTTTTATTATGCAATTTTTCGTTTTTAATAGCGCAAAGCATTTCTTTAGATAAAGATGTTATAGATTATGGAGATGTAAGGTTAAATTCTGATGGTCATAAGTCATTTACAATAACTAATAAAGGAAATAAACCTTTAATTATTTCTAACGTTAAATCTTCTTGTGATTGTTCTATTGTATCATGGACAAAAACCCCTATTCTTCCTGGCAAAACAGGTCAAGTAAACATCTCTTATAATACTAAGATTAAGGGGAAATTTTTAAAATCTATTGAAATATATAGCAACGGTTTAGATAGTCCTAGAAAAGTTGTAAAGATAAAGGGAAACGTTTTATAAATATTAAATTCAAAAAAATATAGTTATGAAAAAAATAATTTTGAGCACTTTTTTTACACTTGGCGCAATAGCATTAAGTAATGCTCAACAATTAAAAATTGTTAATTACAACAATAATATTGTAGAATACGGAAATATTGAAAAAGGTTCTGAAGGAAAACGCATTATAAAAATTGAAAATACTGGAGATAAACCTCTTATTATTTCTAATATAAAGACTTCTTGTGGTTGTACTGTTCCTAGTTGGACTACAACTCCTATTGCCCCTGGTAAAAAAGGTGAAATAGTAGTTACTTATAACACAAGCATTGTAGGTAATTTTAATAAAACTATGGTTATATCTTCCAATGATGTTGAAAACCCAGTCTTAAATGTTACAGTACAGGGCAAAGTCAATTAATTTAACCTATACTTTTATAATATAATAAAAAAAAGCACTATTCAATAATAGTGTTTTTTTTAATTTGAAATATTAAATGAAAAATAATTTGTTTTTGTAGCTTTGTAAAGCTCTATAAAATATAGATTTCAAACAAATTGCATGAGAAAAATTCTGAATGTTTTTTTATTTATACTTTTTCTGTTAATTATTGCAGGATGTATTCTTCCTTACTTTTTACCTAAAAATATTGAAATTTCAGCTTCAAAGAAATTAACTAACCCTATAAGTGAAGTTTTTTTGGAATTTAATGATCTTGAAAATTTCGGTAGCTGGGGACTACTCACTGAACAGGATTCAATAAACACAAGAATTAATTATTTTTCACCTTATAAAGGTAAGGGTGCTAGCCTGACTTGGAAAAATAAAAAAAATTATGAAATTGGAAATGGAGAATTTAAAATCTTAGAGAGCATAATAAATAAGAAAATAAAAGCACAGATTATTTTTGTTAATTATGGCATATTATGCTCTGAAGATATTTATTTTAAATCTTTAAAAGAGGGAACTTATATAAAAGTATCATTAAAAACGCAAGATTTTTCATATTTTAAACGAATTTTTGCTTATTTAAATGCTGAAAATTTACAAGAAATTTTAGATGAATCCTTAAATAGATTAGAACTAAAATTAAATAAGAAAAATATTCCACAACAACTAAAACTCGGAGAATCTGATTTTATTGACAAAAAGAATGTACAATTATTAGTTGTAAAAAATGAAACTACTACTGATTCTGAAGAAATTTCTAAAAATTTACATAAATCTTTTCATACAGTAAATCAGTATATGGTTGATAGCTTAAATTACAGCCTTTTAGATATAAAAAATCCTATAGTTTATTATACCAATTTTGATACTATAAATAAATCTGCCACCTATTATGCAGGATATCCTGTAAATAATTTGGATATAATTCCAAATGATAATATTAAACTTATTTCGATCCCAAGTGGCAAGGCAATATTTACACCTATTAAAACTACTAATCTCAATTTATTAAATTCAAAATATACTTTAGATAGCTACGCTAAAGAAAATGGCATTAAACTAAAAAATCAATTTTGGCAGGAATTTAATGATTTCCCTACTTCCAATGATGATGAAATTAGAGGTAATGCCTTTTATTTAATAATTGAATAAATATTAACATTCATAAAAACAATTTCATGAAGAGAGCTCTAATTAGCGTATCGGATAAAACAAATCTAAAAGATTTTGCGCTATTTTTAATTTCCAACAATTACGAAATTATTTCAACCGGCGGAACCTTTAATTATTTAAAAAACAATAATATTCAAGTAACAGATATTAATAAGGTAACGAATTTTCCAGAAATGCTAGACGGTAGAGTTAAAACTTTACATCCAAATATCCATGGAGGATTACTTGCTCTTCGTGATAACGATGAGCATCTTGAAACAATTAAGGAGTATAATATAAAACCGATTGATTTAGTTGTAGTTAATTTATATCCATTTTTTGATAAATTAAATACTGGATTAGCAGAAAATGAGATGATAGAATTTATTGACATTGGAGGTCCTTCTATGTTACGTTCAGCAGCAAAAAACTTTAAATTTGTTACAGTTATATCTGAAATTAATGACTATAAACTTGTTGAAGAAGAAATATCTTCCAATGGTGAAACATCCTTAAAAACTAGAAAATTATTGGCAGGAAAAGTATTCAATCTAACATCTGCTTATGACGCTGCAATATCAAGCTATATTCTTCAAGATAGTTATCCTGAATATTTAAATTTATCTTATAAAAAAATTCATGATTTAAGATATGGTGAAAACCCTCATCAAAAAGCTGCACTGTATGTAGACATGACAAAAGAGGGATCTATGAAAAATTTTGAACAAATTCAAGGCAAAGAGCTTTCATTTAATAACTTTAGAGATATGGATATGGCTTATAAAGTTGTTAATGAATTTTCTGAAATTGCCTGTTGTGCAGTAAAACATTCTACACCATGCGGGGTAGCCCTTGCAGATTCAGTTAAAAATGCATACCAAAAAGCATACGATTGTGATCCTGTCTCCATTTTCGGAGGTATTGTTGCGTTTAATAGAGAGGTTGATGCTGAGACTGCGGAAGCTATACTCCCTTTATTTTTAGAAATTGTTATCGCCCCTTCTTTTACTGAGGATGCCTTGAAAATTTTTTCTAATAAAAAGAATTTAAGAATTATAAAGGTTAATCATCCATTAGTTGATGAAGTAGAATATATTAAAGTTGATGGTGGATTATTAGTTCAAGACACTGACAGGGAGAATGCAACCAATTTTGAAAATGTTACAAATGCTTCTCCAAGTGATGAGCAAATGGAAGACTTAATTTTTGCACAAAAGATTGCTAAACATGCAAAATCTAATGCAATTGTTGTTGCTGCTAATAAACAAGCCGTTGGTATAGGTTCTGGTCAAACAAATAGAATATGGGCTGCAGAGCAAGCAATCCAAAGAGCTATCGAGAAAAATAAAGAAAATCTTGTATTAGCCTCTGATGCTTTTTTTCCATTTAAAGATGTAGTTGATGTTGCTGCAAAAAATGGGATTAAAGCAATTATACAGCCTGGCGGATCAATTCGTGACAAGGAAAGTATTGAAGCATGTAATGAATACAATATTCCTATGATATTCACAAGTCTAAGACATTTTAAACATTAAATTAAAAAAACCTGCTTTTAGCAGGTTTTTTTTTAGAAATATTTATTAAAGTTATATATTAAATATTTTACTTATATACTAAAGTAAATTAATAATTTCTTCTAAAGTTATTTCTAGGTCTGTCATCTTTTGGTCTTGCTTCAGCAACGTTAATCACTTTACCGTCAATCTCTCTTTGATTTAATTCTTCAATAGCTGTATTTGCCTCATCATCTGACATTTCAACAAAACCAAATCCTCTTGATCTACCTGTTTCTCTGTCATTTATGATTTTAGCAGATTGTACATCTCCATATTCAGAAAATAAGTCATGTAAATCATCGCTGGTCAACCTATAATTAAGGTTGGAAATAAAAATGTTCATATAAAAATTTTAAAAATTGATAAAAATTGTGACCGTCTTAACTTAGAATTAATAATAAGTTTCAAAAATCTCAATGCGCTAATTTACATATTTTTATTTTATAATAAGCAAATAATTTTAGAAAATTTAAAATTGAATTATTGGTATTGTTTTTAATTTCCTATAATTTACTTAAGGGGATTTATAAGAATTACAATTTTTTATAATAATTATATTTACATTAAGTGAATTTATCTAAAACCAATTATTAATCTTGCAATTAACAAACCTAACAAACAACCTATAAAATCAGCTAGTATATCAAAATACTCAAACGTCCTCCCTAGTTTCATGAATTCTTGTAGAATTTCAATTAGGATTCCATACAATGAAAACAGTATTAAAAAAATTATAGGTTTTTTATGCAGATATGCAAACCTTCCTAATATAAATAAGATAAAAAAAACTGTGGTATGTATAACCTTATCATTATAGAATGTAGAAATTATTTTTATAGATATATTATCTATCTGAGAATTTCCTCTTAACAATAACCATGTTAATAATAGAAAATATGAATATAATACTATTCTTAAAAAGGCTTGATTTCTATGCAACCAAACTCTTATATTCTTCAGCATTTAATAACCCTTCTGTTGATGATAACTTTGTTAACTCTACTTTAATGATCCATCCTTTTCCGTAAGAGTCTGAATTGACTAATTCTGGAGAATTTTCGATCTCATTATTAATTTCTAAAATTTTACCTTCTATGGGCATAAATAAATCCGAAACGGTCTTTACCGCTTCAACTGTACCGTAAACATCTCCTGGATTTAAAACTTTTCCTACCGTATCAATATCTACATAAACGATATCCCCTAACTGATTCTGCGCATAGTCTGTAATCCCAATATAGGCGATATTATCATCAATTCTAATCCACTGGTGCTGATCGGTAAACCATAAATCCTTCAAGTTATTCATTTTTTCTTATTTTTAGATGATTTACAAATATAGTTAATTTCCAAATGTAAAGGTCGCACTCAATCCAGCCCTTATGGTTGAAAGTGGGTAAGCAGTAGATATCTTATATTTAGTAATCATTTGTTCATAGAAGAATTTTAAATTAAAGTTTTTAGTAAAGTTATAATCCGTCGAAAATTTAATTGATACTAAATTTTGACCTCCAGTAATTTGTGAATCTTCATCTAAAATACGTCTTACCACTGTTTTGTTATCTCTTAAAGAAATATCTCCTCTTATATTTAAATCTCCAACAATAGATTTAGTATTTCCTCTATAACGCATATTTAGTTTTAGGTTCTTAACTATGTATCCTAAACCAAATACAACTTCATTTCCGTAGTCTTCTTGTAAGGTATAGTTGGTTAAACCTAATGAGAAAATTCTATCCTTATTGTAAGATAATCTTATCTGTATGTTGTTTCTCATAGTAACGTCAAATCCTATTAAAGGACTAAAGCCTTCAGACATGACTACTGTACCATAATTATAGTAATTGTATAAATTTGACATATTTGTTCCGGCTGACATCGATTGATTGGCGTAATAGTCTGGATTGGTTTCTACTCCGTTAATCGTATAGTTTGAAATATAAGAATGATTAATTCTAAATTCTTGGAACCAATAATTTATAAACGGAATATTTTTTAATCCTCCATAAGACAATGCCCAGTTGGGAACCGGTATTCCTCTTTTATATCCTAAGCCTTGTTGATTTGGATTTTTACCGGTAAAAGCAGATACAAAGGATGGCATTAATACCGCTGAATTAGAGAGTCCATAACCGTCAATATAACCATCATTATTTGAATCTATCATTGGTCTACCTTGAGAGGCAGCTACTCTTCCAGATATAATTTTTGAGTTTTCAATCATCTTATTATATACGTAGTCGGATGATTTAAATGCGGTTGATATTGAAATTACGGTGGAGCTAAACATAGCTGATTGTGATTCGTAAGTATTTAATCTTTGCCCCGTAATTGGATCTACTAAATTATACCCAGATTGGGATAGAGTCTTTTGATGATTTCTCATGATATTTAAATCAATCTGTAAACGATTGATGGGCTCCAATTGCAGATTAGCGGTAATCTGAGAATTTTCGGTTCTAACATATGGGTTTGTCATATATTCATTGAGAGAAACCCATCCCTCTGTTACTGCTTTATTTCTTAAATCAAATTGAGAACCGAATAAAAACCCAAAAGTAGGTCCATTCGTAGATCCGGCATAGCTACCTACTCCAAAGAAATTAGGCGAAGATAATAATCCAGGTAAAATAGTTCCCCTATTTTCATTCACTTGAACTTGGCCTCTTTTAAATCCACCAGCTATCATCCACAAATAATCGGTAGGTTTATATTTATTTTTTAATTTATAAGACCTAAAAGGCTTTGGTTTCTTTAATGAAAAGTTAGTTGTATAAACGTTATTTAGGGAGTCAATTTCTGATTGTCTTTTTCTTTTTCTTTCCTCAAAGGATTTATATGCCGGGAAGTAATTATAAAATTTGTTAAAATCTACACTTCCCATAATATTTATGGTTTGTGCATTTTGTGCAGTATTTCCTAAACTTCTTTTTCTTGGATCTGTATTATTTAGGTCATATTCAAGATAAGCAGTAGAACCAGTCTGCCAATCGTATTGACCTGTATACCCCACTTCTAAAGATGTAAAATCCATATAAGGAAGTAAATGAATGGGAACTTTATAATTTACTTGTAACTTTTGATTGTAATTGATGGGTCTGCCTGAATTTAATATATTGTTCCAAATCATGTTCTGATCGGGCATTCCTCCTCCCATTTCATCTAAAATTGTTCGTGTGGCTGATGAATAATCAATTTTTAAGGATTTAGTTAAATTGAAACCTATATTGTATTGCCAGCCAAAAAGAAAATTATTAGCAAAACTTGGCTGATAATTGTTGGAACTTCCATTTAAATAGGCGTTTATATCTCGATATTGGAATTCATTATAGGTTCTGGCTATATCTGTTCTGAAGGAAACTCTAACAGGAATAGGGTTGAAATTGGTCTCTTTTAGTAATTTTAAATATTTTGCAAACCTGCTTGTGTCTTGTACTATTGCTAATTTTTTAAATGGTTGGTAATATTTTCCTTTAGGTGTGAAATTATAGTTCAATGATGCTTGTAAATCTTTATTTATGTAATAAGAAGTATAAATGTCTCTTCTATAATCTACAGAATAGGAAAATGAAAGTGCGAAATTTTCAATATCATAGAACTTTGATTTGGATCTGTTTACTTTTTCTTTTCTTAAATTAGTTACAGATACATTTCTTTGAGTTGAGTAAGTACCTACAATTTTTTTAAGTTCATTTTTGCGAGGATCATTTTTTAATTCTACATCGTTATCCAAAGGATTGTATTTAGGTTCAATATAGGTTTCTGCTATACTAACACTTACCGGTATTTTTAACCCCCATTTTTCTGGTAACATTTTATCTACATTCACAGAAGCATTCACCATGTATTGCTTAGTTTCGTCTTGGCTTCTTTCACTGGGTTTACTATCCAGTGCTCCAAATCCTACAGATTGGTAAGTTCCAGTAGCAGAAACTTGTGCAAAATCTGCCAGATTGAACATTAAACTAGCATTGGCTGCATACCCTCCTTCATTGTCAATATCTGTCAACCGTAGCTCATTCAACCATAAAATAACATTCTTACTACCTCCAGAGGTGCTTCTTACCCCCATCATAATAGAGGATATTTGACCTACAGAAGGTCTACCTTTCACATAAATAATTTTATTATCTTCTCCTGTAATGGTACTTCTGTATCTTATATTACTATTGTAAGGATATAATTTATCTTTCTCACTTTTTGCCGCTACTAAATCACTTAAAGCTAGCTCTATGGTATTCTCTATTGGCCAAATTTCCAACGGATTGGCACTTGATGAGGCTGGCGTATATTTAAGAGAAATTTCATATTCATAGTAGTTGTCAGACAAATCACTTCCAAGTCTTATAAAGAACTTGGTGTCTTTGTCGTAGATGTTACTTGAAGTATTTAACATATCTTCGGCATGAACATACATTTTTAACATTTTATAACGTCTCATGTCTAATGAAACATTCTTATAAATTCCTCTTGGTTCAGATTCTTGTAAATTTTTAACTTGTAATTTTAAAGATGCTTCATTTTGCATTTGAGTTCCTGTTATACTACCAAGTACTTCTCTATTCACACCAGGAGGCATCACATAAGGTGGTCTGGCTGTTGAATTTTCTTCAAGATTAACGGAACTTATAATTACATTATCAATTGGTGCTGCGGAAATAGTTCCTTCTTGATTTACCTCTCCCGAAGCTCCACTAAGATCTGAGATATCTCTGTCGTATAACCTCCAATCACTTCTAACCAAATCCAAAGTTGCAAAACGTAGGGTTGCAGTATTTGTAAACCCTTTCATCATCATTCTTATGTAACGTACATTGTTTAAAATTTCTTCCCTACCGGTAGAACCAAAATCTGAAACTGGAATTCGAACTAAATACCATGTATTAACTCCTTTTTTTCCGTTAGGTAAAGTTGATTCCCAAACTTTTTTATCTGCAATGTATTTATTGTTTGGATCCCTTAAATCAGAATTGGTCAAACTTAGTTTATATTGGTTATAGTCTTCTGTTTCATCTAAATTAAAATCCCTATTCAAGTCTTCAGAATCTGGAATAGCCGTTGCTGCGTCTACTGAATTTGAGGGTGAATTATTTTCTAAATTTCTATAATATCTATAACGTTCAATAATCGATTTACCATCAGCGGCTGAATCCCAATTACTATCCAAATAAAATACAAAATCATCTGCGGCTGGGTCTAATAAATTTGTTATTGGATTGATATAATTGGCATAATCTCCGATATCAACTCCAATACTTTCATAAAATGCAGCTTCTTCACTACTCATCAAACCATCATACCCTACATCCTGTCTCCTTCTGGCTTCTCCTTCTGTGTCAAAAGTATAAAGTAGGGGATAATTTTTGGGCTGTCTTCCAAGTTTAGAATAAGTTAACTGACTTTCATCCTCTACAATACCATTTTCGTAAAACATGTATCCATCTTTCAATACATCCTCAGATACATTTCCTAAATGTATCAATAATTCTGGATGGTCACCCAATGGATTTGATTCTGGAAACTTGCTATCTGCATAAGGGTCCATCATCCAAAATTCAAGGTATTCTATATTCGACTCTATAAAGTTGGTTACGGTTATAGGTCTCATTAATCCCCCCCATCTAGTTTCATAATTGGTAAAAGCTCCCAATTCGGAAGGATTATAATTATAAGGTCCTCTTTGTTGTGGATAAAAGGAAATATCAAATGTATTTAAGTAGGTTTCATTTCCTGCAATATAATCTCTATTTGTAAATATCTCCCTGTAACTTACTCTTCTTTGTAGGTGTAGTGAGAGTGCATCGGTATTAATACCTTTGGGTTGTCCTCCTCCTACTCCATAAAATCTAGGATCAATATTATACCAACTTGTTAAAGCTCTTCCATCTCCATTTCTAATATCATTCATCAAGGCAGGGCTAAATTCTCCATACAATTCTGGCTTACTAGCTATACCCCAGTAAGCGGGATCTTTTAAACTTATCTTTGACGAGGTAGTTTCAAAATCATCTATGTAAGATTGATCTCCTATGGTTGAATTTTCTCCCGGTAGTAATGCTGCCCCTTCCACTTTTAAACTTAAATTTGATTTGGCTTCTGTTTTAACACCCGGAAATAAATTTGCCAATTTGGTTAGAAAAGGCATTTCCTTATTAAACATTAAATTTAAACCAACCATGGAATTGTTCACTGGCTCTGAACCATATTGCACTTTAGATGTTAATGGTCTCTCCTTATAATTTAGGTAGGTTGCACCTACCAATAATTCTTCACTGAATTTATGCTCTACATTCAACCCCATAAACCTTTTTTTCTGAAGATTAAAGGCATATTGATTTTCAAGGCTTATATTAATCGGGACTCCAGAATTTTTATAAGTTTCATTAATAATAGTTACAGTACCCATCTGATAATCCACCACATAATCTGCTCCTTCAGCCAATGTTTGACCGTTAGCGGTTACGGTCACAGAGCCTCTTGGAACATTAAAGGCACCTAAGGAAATTCCGCTTCCAATAGTTCCTTTAAACTGTCCTTCAATGGTATATCGGTTTGCTAATGGATTTGCTGTTACAACTGCACTGTTTTTTAAATTTGAATATAATTCTTTAAAAACGTATTGAGAAGCGACAGATTTACTTTGCAAATAATTCCCAAAGGGTTCAATCTTTGTAAAAATTAGCTTGCCTTTTTCTGAATTAATGGTTATTCCTTCAACATAATCAAAAATTCCATCCCCTATACCATTGGGTGTTAAATCGTTATTTTGATTTAATCGATCCCAATTTAATAAATGTATAAGGGTTTGGTTTTGAACCTTAGGATCTGGTATATAATTAATTTTTCCTTGTGATGGATCTTTAAAATGGACATTTAGTCTAAAATCTTCCGGAGTAATTTGATTTGCCTCCAAAGAATAAATATTTTTCATCATCAAATCCCACATGGGAGACTGGGTAGAAACTACTTGATTCGGTTTTAATAATTTAACCACTAATACGCCGGACTGTTCTGTTGAAAATTCTCCAACCTTATAAATTTTACCCGGTGTCCTAGAGTCTGTATATTGAAATGCTACTGCTAAAAGTTGATCGTTATTCAGTTTTTGATTTAATGATATATATCCTAACTGTTTATCGTAGGTAAATTCTGATTCTGCTAATTTTTTTACTCTACGGTTAGTTACAAAATTTTCTCCGCTAGCATAATTGACTAAATTTCCTTGATAGTCTGGAAGAGCTACTCCATTTACAGCATTGTAAACGGTGGATACATCTCTAATAGAATTACCAAGTGCTGTTATGGAAGTATAAACGCCTTGATTGGAGTTATCTGGCATTTCCATTAGAGAATTCGATTCTCCCAAATCCCTAAGTGCTAATATAGGATGTTGTTCTTGAAGATTAGAATTTCCTAAATCTATTCTCCAAACTTCCATTCTGGTAATATCTATAGTAGAACCTATTACTGGATAATTCTCTAAAGATTTATCGTATTGGTTTCTAAAGTAATGGGTTAAAAAGTAATGTTGATTTTCTTCATAATCCAAAACTTTAATATTAAATGTATTAATAATACCTCCGCCTTGTACAGTAATATTTCTAGCTTCCGATTGCTGTTCTGAAAAAACCGTGGTCAATGATGTGTTACCAAATTGAAATTCACCTTTAACCCCGAAAAGGGATTGAGCACCTGTAATTAAACTTGTGCTTAAGGGCATACTTACATTTCCAAATTCAATATTTCTAACAATATTATCCTCTCCTCCATTGATTCCTCCTGGTTTCCAAGCCAAATTTATTCTATTTTCAAAATCAAACCCTGCTTGTGTATCGTAATTAACTCCTAGGTGAACATTATTCCCTACACTTCCCTGTAAACTTAATTGTATTCTTTGTTTAATGTCAATCGTGAAATTCTGTCTATTTTGAGGTAATAATTGTGGGTTGTCAATTTTTTGGTATAAAATCCCCAAATCAAAAGACGCATATCCAGAAGGTCTTAATTCAATTTTATTACCGCCAAAAATTTTTTCAAATAATTTAGATCTTACTGTTAATTGTGGAATAAAAGATTTATTTTCAGATTTTCTATTTTCTTTTTGTGCTCTACCAATTTCATCTTGTTGTCGGGTACGATCTTTATAATAATCGTCTAATTTTTTTTGAATGACATACTGAGTATATTCATCTGACGTCATAGTTATAGGCGTACCCACAACTACACCACCTACTTTAGGGTACAGTATATATCCCCCCGTTTTATAATCGTAATAAGCTTCATAATTAATAGGATCTTCAAGTTTCAAGCTTTGATCTTGATCGGAGATTGATTTGTCATTATTTTCTTGCGACCAAAGGAAATTTATTCCTAAGGAAAGAAAAATAAAAAAAAATAGGCAATAATGAATTTTCTTCAAAGTATTCTCTGTTTATAAATTTTTCAAAGTTTGTTTAATAAGGTCTTCTAAATCAATATCAGGGTTACTATCTAAAATTTTATCCATTAATTTTTCAGATATTTTTTTGGATATACCTAATACTTCTAGTGCATTTAACGCTTCAATTTTAGTTTTATTGCCTGATACTTTTTCTAAGCTGTCTGAATAATCTAAATGGATGATTTTATCTCTTAAATCTAATATTATTCTTTGAGCTGTTTTAGCACCTATTCCCTTAATCTTTTGTAAAGCTAGGTTATTGCCATTGGAAATGGCAGAGGCTATTTCTGAGGAAGACATGGATGATAGCATCATAATAGCTGAGACTGGTCCTAATCCATTTACACTTATAAGCAAGTTAAATAATTCTCTTTCTGCTTTAGTTGAAAATCCATACAACAAGTAAGCATCTTCTCTAACTATTTCCTGTATATATAAATGTACTTTGCTTTGATTTTGTAAAGCAGTGTACGTTTGCAGACTTATAGTAGCAAAATATCCCACTCCATTGCAGTCAATGACTACACTAGAGGGGGATAATTCGTATACATTCCCTGATAAATGAGTTATCATAAAATTAATATCTTTATGCGAAAATAAGTATAATTTTTCACTAAAGAATTACAAGGAATTTACAATTATAAAAAATTCTTTGTTTTATACGTGATTTTAAATTAAGAATTTTTAGGAGTGATGTTTAATCTTTCTTCCAATTCTTTTTCATAAGCCTTCCAATCCGTAATTGCTTTTCTTGATACTCCACTTTCAATAGCTGCTTTTGCTACAGCCATGGAAACTTTAGTAATTAATCGTTTATCAAAAGGTTTTGGTATTATATAATCTTTTCCAAATTTAAGATCTTGAATGTTATACGCTTGTTTTACATCCTCAGGTACAGGTTCTTTAGCTAATTCAGCCAATGCTCTGACAGCTGCTAATTGCATTTCTTGATTTATATCTGTTGCATGAACGTCTAAAGCTCCTCTAAAAATATATGGAAAACCTAATACATTATTCACTTGATTAGGATAATCACTTCTACCGGTGGCCATAATCACATCATTTCTAGTTTCAATGGCTAAATTGTAGTCAATCTCTGGATCTGGGTTAGCCATTGCAAAAACTATGGGATGGCTATTCATAGAAAGTAGCATTTCTGGAGATACTATATTGCCTTTAGAAAGTCCCATAAATACATCGCTACCTTTCATAGCATCTTCTAAAGTTCTATCAGAGGTTTCTACAGCAAATTCAAGTTTTTCTTCATTTAAATCTGTTCTACCTTTATATATCACTCCTTTACTATCGCACATTAATATATTTTCTGCACTTGCTCCTAAGGCCTTGTATAGTCTAGTACATGAGATGGCTGCAGCCCCTGCCCCACTAACAACAATTTTAACTTCTGAAATCTTTTTTCCTGATATTTCTAAAGCATTTAATAATGCGGCAGCAGATATTATTGCTGTACCATGCTGATCATCATGCATTACAGGTATTCTTAATTCTGCCTTTAACCTTCTTTCAATCTCAAAAGCCTCCGGAGCTTTAATATCTTCTAAATTTATACCACCAAAGGTAGGTGCAATAGCTTTTACCACTTGTATAAACTTTTCCGGATCTTTTTCATCAACCTCAATATCAAAAACATTAATCCCTGCAAAAATTTTGAACAGAAGCCCTTTACCTTCCATCACAGGCTTAGAGGCATCGGGACCTATATTCCCTAATCCTAATACCGCTGTACCGTTTGAAATAACAGCTACTAAATTTCCTTTACCTGTATATTTATACGAATCAATAGGATTTTTATTTATAGCTAAGCATGGTTCTGCTACCCCAGGGGAATAAGCCAATGCTAAATCTTTTTGTGTAGAATGAGGCTTTGTAGGTATAACCTCTATTTTACCTTCCGGTTTAGAACTATGATATAATAAAGCTTCTTCTTTTAATTTACTGTCTTTAGGCATATTTATTTTGTTTTTAATTATATTTTACAGCCCGTAAAGTTAATATTTTTATAAATTACAATAGTTAAAGATTTTCAAGTTATTTAATTAAATAACTTAATTAAAAGCTATAATTATATGGCATGCAAGCAACTAATGATCGCAAAAGAATTATTATTTAAATAAATCCTAAATGGATTAATTGCATTGTATTTATTAATAATCTTGAATTATACCATATTTATGGAGATACATAATTTTAGATTATATTTAAAAATTTAACTACTAAAGTAATTTTATTACCTTTGAATTGGTATGAAAGACTTATTTAAAGATTTAAACGAGATTCAAAAACAAGCAGTTAGCACTACAGAAGGTCCTTTAATGATTATTGCAGGTGCTGGTTCTGGAAAAACTAGAGTTTTAACTTATAGAATAGCTCATCTAATAGAAAAAGGAATTGATTCTTTTAATATATTGGCATTAACCTTTACGAATAAGGCGGCAAGAGAAATGAAAGAAAGAATTTCTTCTCTAATAGGAGGAACAGAGGCTAAGAATTTATGGATGGGTACTTTTCATTCCGTCTTTGCCAGAATTTTACGTGCAGAGGCTCATAAACTAGGTTTTCCATCTAATTTTACTATATACGACTCTCAAGACAGTGTAAATGTAATTAAAAAATTAATTTCAGAGATGCAACTGGACTCTGACATTTATAAACCTAAACAGGTTCTAGGGAGAATTTCCAGTTATAAAAATAATTTAATTACGGTTCGTGCATACTTTAATAATCCTGAATTAATTGAAGCTGATCAAGCAGCAATGAGACCTAAAATAGGTGAAATCTATAAAGCGTATGTGGAACGATGTTTTAAATCCGGAGCCATGGACTTTGATGATTTACTACTTAGAACCAATGAATTATTAACAAGGTTTCCTGAAGTACTAGCAAAATACCAAGATCGATTTCGATATATTATGGTGGATGAGTACCAAGACACCAATCACTCCCAGTACCTTATAGTTAAAGCTCTGGCTTCACGTTTTGAGAATATTTGTGTTGTCGGTGATGATGCACAATCCATTTATGCTTTTAGGGGAGCCAATATCAGAAATATATTAGATTTTCAGAAAGATTATCCGGATGCCAAAATAATACCCTTAGAACAAAATTATCGATCCACCCAAATTATTGTAGAGGCAGCCAATGAAGTAATCGCTAAAAATAGAGATCAACTTGAAAAAAATGTTTGGACGCAAAATAATGAAGGTGATAAAATACCTTTATATAGAGCTCTTTCTGATGCAGATGAAGCAAATTATGTAGCCGCGGAAATTTTTAATTTAAAACTTACTCAACAAAAAAGAAATAAAGATTTCGCTATTCTTTATCGTACCAATGCTCAATCTAGAGCAATTGAAGAAGCATTAAGAAAAAAAAATATCGCTTATCAAGTCTATGGTGGTTTATCCTTTTACCAAAGAAAAGAAATAAAGGATTTACTTGCATACCTCAGAGTATTAGTTAACCCTAGGGACCAAGAAGCTTTACTAAGAATAATTAATTACCCTGCAAGAGGCATTGGAAATACTACTTTAAATAAATTAATAGTAGGCGCCGATCAACAAGACAAACCAATTAACGAAATTCTTGAAAACATTGAGTTATTAGGACAAACCATAGGTTTAAACAAACCAACCATTGAAAAACTAGCCAATTTTTGGACGATGATTAAAAGTTTTCAAGTTTTACTGAAAACTGAAGATGTTTACGAAGTGGCTATGAAGGTGGCTATAACATCTGGGATTCTTAAAACATTAAAAGAAGACGACACCCCCGAAGGTATATCTCGAGTAGAAAACGTACAAGAGTTAATGAATAGTTTGCAGGGCTTTGTTGATGAGCAAAGACAATTGGAAGATGGAGATCCTAGTTTAAATTATTTTCTAGAAAATATAGCCTTGGCTTCTGATCTTGATAATGGTAATGAAGAGGATGATAAAGTATCTCTTATGACCATACATTTAGCGAAAGGACTGGAATTTCCAGTAGTTTTTATTGTAGGTTTAGAAGAAAACCTATTCCCTTCCCAAATGTCTTTAAATACAAGACAAGAATTAGAAGAAGAGAGAAGATTGTTTTACGTTGCACTTACTCGTGCCGAAAAGAAAGCTTACTTTACTTATGCCACCACGCGGTTTAGATGGGGTAAAATTGTGGATGGAGAACCTAGCCGATTTCTAGAGGAAATTAATAATAAACATTTAGAAATATTAAATATTGAATTTAAAGGTTCTACTAAAAATCGTTCAGGTTTAGATTCAGATCTTTTTGATGGTGATTTTTCACCACGATATCCGAAAGGACCAAACCCTAAATATCAAAATAAACAAGAACCTCCAAGATCTCCACAAAATTTGAAACCTATATCTAATGCTAAGTTAACCCATCCTGTTGGAGGATCACTCTCAGATTTAAAATTAGGAGATCATGTACTTCACGATCGATTTGGCAAAGGAATTGTTAAATCCATAGAAGGAGATCCCGAAAATGCGAAAGCTTTAATTGACTTTGAGAATGAAGGAGAAAAAAAACTTTTATTGAAATTTGCTAAACTTAAAATTCTTAATTAATGAATGATTTTATTAAACATCACTTTTATAGTAGTGAAAATGATAAGTAAATTTAATTCAATTTAAAAGTCTACTTAGTATAATTTAATTATTCTCTAAATTGAAATTACTATTTAGACTAGAATGTTAATTAATTTTTTTAGTAATTCATTTATAAATTTATAGATTTAACAATGAAATCAAACGAAAAATTATTTATATAAATGCCAAATGTTTAACTTTGAACAAAAATTTCAACCTTGAATTTTACTTGGTTTATATCAAAAAAAATAGCTTTTTCTAAAAGTAATAAAAAGAATCTTTCTCAGATTATTATTAGAATCGGTCAAACAGCAGTTGCCATTGGAATTATTGTTTCAGTAATCACCTTAGCCATCGGGATTGGGTCAAAAAAGGCTATTAAACAAAAAATGGCTGATTTTAATGGTCACATTACCATAAAAAGTTATG
Organism: Apibacter muscae; assembly: GCF_007845595.1. Taxonomy (NCBI): domain Bacteria; kingdom Pseudomonadati; phylum Bacteroidota; class Flavobacteriia; order Flavobacteriales; family Weeksellaceae; genus Apibacter; species Apibacter muscae. The sequence goes on along the minus strand of NZ_SELI01000020.1, from coordinate 41,280 downwards.
ACAGCAACAATTCTTACAATAGCTCCAAACTTAATAAAGAAAATGTTGAAATTGATAAAATCAAGTCTAATCCTTATGTTTCTGAGGTTTATCAATATGCCACCAAAAGTGGGGTCATTAGAACTGAAAAAAATTTTGCTGGCGTAATTTTAAAAGGTGTTTCTTATGATTTTGATCGAAATAGATTTAAAGAATTTATTATAAGAGGTGAAATCCCTAAATATTCTGAAGATTCAGTTAATAATGAAGTTTTATTGCCTGAAAAAATTGCAAAAGAAATGCAATTGGATGTGGATTCATCCTTTGTCATGTTTTTTGTAAGAGAAAATGATTCCCCCATTTACCGTAGATTCAAAGTAAAAGGTATTTATAGGACTGACATTAAGCAAATTGACGATGTATTTATAATTGGTGATATTAAACACATTCAAAAGTTAAACGGATGGTCGCCCAATGAAATTGGTGGATACGACATTTTTATTGATGATATAGAAATGTTAAATGAAGTTTTTCCATCTATTGAAGAAGCAGTGGGTTTTAATAACTACGCTGAAAAAGCTACTACAACTTTTTCACAGATTAATGATTGGATTCAAATTTTTGATACTAACATATTTATTATTTTGACCATAATGATGGTGGTGGTAATCATCAATTTAATCATGGTGCTAATCATCTTAATTATTGAAAGAACCAATTCTATAGGTATGCTAAAAACACTAGGTGCTTCCAATAACCAAATCAGAAAGATTTTTATTAATTATACATTAATCATAATGGTTCCAGGCCTTGTTATAGGTAATATAATTGCTATTATTTTACTATACATACAGAAAATTTTCAAAATTATAAAGTTAAATCCAGATAATTATTACGTTAGTTCTGTACCTGTTTACATCAATTTTTGGCATATAGGTATAATATCAGTTTTAGCTATAGTAATAAGTGGAATAGTTTTACTTTTTCCTTCTTATTTAATCTCTAAAATATCTCCAATTAAAGCATTAAAGTTTCAGTAAATGAAAATTTTGAATAAAAAAATAAGTTTAACTCCCACCAAACTCTTATCTTCTTTAATCATTCAATATTTTATTTACCAAATTTTAATGATGGGTATAAATCCTACCGGAGGAAATTGGTATTTTACTATTTTACTGAAAATAAAATATTCATTTAATACTTTTTTTGGAAATTTCAAACTATCCATTGGAGATTGTTTTTATATACTGCTAGGTATATTATTTATTTATAGTTTATTTAAAATAATTATTTTCTTGTTTAAAAAAGAAAAAAGTAAAGCTATTAAGCACTCTATATTTATTTTATTTACTATAAATTTTTTGTATGGCTGGTTTATGTTATCATTTGGCTTACTATACAGTCAAAAGCCTTTTACAAATTATCAACAAAACAAAGAGCATAATTATTTAGACGATTATAAAATAGTTGCCAATCATTTATTAAATGAATGTATAGAGCTTAGAGAAAAATTACCCTCTACAAAATCAGGAGAACTTTATATAGGCAATGATATCATTAATGAACTTTACCAAGAACAAAGTGCTGTTTATGGAATACCCCTACAAAAGAGTAATGTTAAAAATTCTTTGTTCTCCTTATGGCTTACTAAAATTGGGGTTTTAGGTTACTACAACCCATTTACAGGAGAGGCACAAACTGTAAATGGACTACCACCTACCTCATATCCATTTACAATAGCTCATGAAATGGGACACCAAGCAGGAATTGCAAGAGAAGACGACGCTAATTTTTATGCTTTTTATATGGGAGAATCTTCTTCTATTCAAAGTTTTCAATACAGTGTAAAGTATAAGGCCTTGCAATACATCCTTAGAGAAATCTATATAGACGACTCTACTTTTGTTCATCGAATTATAAATAATTATTCCACTCTTATGAAAAAAGATAGAGAAATAGAAATTAAATACTATTCCCTCATCTCAGATTTAGGATCAGACGCTTTTTCCGTTTTAAATAATGCATACTTGCGTAGTAACAGTCAAAACGAAGGCATCGTTGCTTACAATCAAGTTTCTAATATGATCGTTAATTTTTATAAAGGACAATATCCTTCACTATTTACAAATGAAGCGCTTATAAAAGGCAAATAACAATATTATATAATATTGTTCTATAGGTTGTTTTATAAATAACACAATAAACTGCACCAATAAACCAACTATTCTAATAAATTCAATCATTGATTACATATTATAGAGATAGTTTTATATACAAATTTACTTATTTCATTATATTTTTAATTAGATTTAAAATAGAATTCCCATAAGCATATAACTTCTAATATTGATATTGAATATACGATCTTGCATATTAACAACTTTATTCAAGATCATTTTACCGATACAAAATCACGGTTCTTTTACAATCCATTTTAATATTTTGTACCTTTGAAAAATTATTTAACCTGTATAAAAATATTATAAAAACATAACACTTAAATGAGTCGATATACAATTACTACCGCACTTCCTTATGCAAATGGACCATTACATATAGGACATTTGGCTGGTGTATACATACCTGCCGATGTCTATGCTCGATTTTTAAGAAGAAAAGGGCATGATGTTATATTGATTGGTGGATCCGACGAACATGGAATACCAATTACCATACGGGCAAAAAAAGAAGGAATTACACCCCAAGATGTGGTAGATAGATATCATGAACTCATGAAAAAAACTTTTTATGATTTGGGTATTTCTTATGATAATTATTCAAGAACTACTTCCGATATACATAGAGAAACAGCTCAAGAATTTTTCACTAAACTCTACAAAGACAATAAGTTTATTGCTAAAGACATTGAACAATACTACGATGAAAAATCTAGAGAATTTTTAGCCGATCGTTATATTGTAGGTACTTGTCCCAAATGCGGAAATATAAATGCTTATGGAGATCAGTGTGAAAAATGCGGTTCCACCTTAAGTCCTGAAGAATTAATTGAACCTCACTCTATGCTCAGTGGAGAAAAACCTATATTAAAAAAAACTAAGCACTGGTACTTGCCCCTTGAAAACTATCAAGAATTTTTAACCCATTGGATATTACAAAATCATAAAAGTGATTGGAAACCCAATGTATATGGACAAGTAAAATCATGGTTGGATGACGGATTAAAAGCTCGAGCTATGACTCGTGATTTGGACTGGGGCATACCAGTCCCTCTAAAAGATGAGGATGGGAAAGTATTATATGTTTGGTTTGAAGCTCCTATTGGTTATATCTCATCTACTAAAGAATGGGCTAAAAATAATGAAAAAGATTGGGAACCTTATTGGAAAGATAAAGATACTAAATTGGTTCATTTTATCGCAAAAGACAACATTGTATTCCATTGTATAATTTTCCCTGCTATCCTCGAAGCTCATGGAGAATATATATTACCAGACAATGTACCAGCCAACGAATTTTTAAACTTAGAAAACGATAAAATTTCTACATCAAGAAATTGGGCGGTATGGGCGCACGAATATTTACAAGATTTCCCCAATAAACAAGATACACTACGATATGTTCTGTTATCTAATGCCCCTGAAACCAAAGATAACAATTTTACATGGAAAGACTTTCAAACCAAAAATAACTCGGAATTGGTAGGTATTTTTGGTAATTTCATTAACCGAGTTTCTGTTTTAATGCAGAAGTATTATGAAGGCATTATTCCAGAAGTATCCATTTCTAATAATTTTCCAGAAATTAAGGAAATTAGTCAAATAGCAAAAGAAATAACTTCCTACTTAGAAAAATATGAATTTAGAAATGGACTTAATTCCCTAATGAAAATTGCACGTTTAGGAAATAAGTTCTTTCAGGATCAAGAACCATGGAAGCAGATTAAAGAAAATCCGGAAAAAGCCAAGGAAAGTTTATATATATCTGCACAAATAGCTGCCTATTTAGCTCAGTTATCAGAACCATTTACACCTTTTACCTCAAAAAAAATAATGGATGGTTTAAATTTGAATTACGTTTCTTGGAATGATTTAGAAGAAGGAAAAATTCTTTTACCGTCAGGTCATAAAATAAATACCATCGATTTACTTTTTTCTCCTATAGAAGATGATGAAATTAAAGCCCAAATTGAGAAATTAAAAAATTCAAAAAAAATAAATCAAATGACAAATAAAAATTCTGAACCGTCTAAAGAAATCATCAGTTTTGAAGATTTTGAAAAGATTGATTTAAGAGTGGGTACTATATTAGAGGCTAAAAAAGTAGAAAAAGCAGATAAACTTTTACAATTTAAAGTAGATACAGGAGTTGATATTAGAACCATTGTTTCTGGCATTGCAGAAAGCTTTACGCCAGATGAATTGATCGGGAAACAAGTAACCGTTCTTTTAAATCTAGCCCCTAGAAAAATACGTGGAATTGAAAGTCAAGGAATGCTTCTTTTAGCAAAAGATGAAGAAGGTAAGCATGTTTTTTTAACCCCGGATAAATTTCTTAGTAATGGTTTATCAATAAAATAAAACATAATTTTCTTAATTTATTTTTAAGCATGTTTATTTAATTAGACATGCTTTTTTAAATTGAGGAGAAAGTAAATGGTCACCTACAAAAATCTTAAATCATAGTGTGTTTATTTTTAACCCATGTTTTAAAAATTAACTATAATAAAATTATAGATATAATAGTTCAATGTATTGCCTTTAACGATTAAATTTCCATTTTTTAAATTCTTTTTGTAGCTTTGCGAGCTATATCAAATATGCATATATAAATGAATGTTACACAGAATAAAATAGATAATTTAAATACTGTTGTTAGTATTACTATTAAACCGGAAGATTACAAACCAAAAGTTGAAAAAGCACTTAAAGATTACCAGAAAAAACTAAATATGCCTGGTTTTCGAAAAGGCAAGGCACCTATGGGTATTATTAAGAAACAATACGAAGGTGCAGTAACTTTTGAAGAAATTAACAAAGTATTAAATGATTCTTTAAGTAACTACATTTCAGAAAATAAATTAAATATTTTAGGGCAGCCTTTACCTAAAACTAATGACAATTTAGATGTTAATGCAAATGAATTAACTTTTGATTTTGAACTAGGTTTAGCGCCTGAATTTAGCGTTGATCTTTCAAAAGCAAAAATTGATTATTATAAAATTGAAGCTAGCGAAAAGGAAATCAATGAAACAATAGAGAAAATGCAAACTCAATTGGGTCAAATTATAGATGTTGATCAAATTGAAGATGGCGGTCACTTCTCTGCTCAGGTTGAAGAAATAGATGAAAATAATCAATCAATTGAAGAAGGAATAAAAACTAATATTACTTTTATAGTTGACGATTTAAAAAATAAAGACTTATTTATAGGTAAGAAAAGCGGAGAAATCATTGAAATCAATGCTCAAGAAATTTTTAATGACCCTCATCAACTTCAACATTTTTTAGGATTAACCCACGAACAGGCTCACGATTTTAATGGTAAATTAAAAATAACGATAGAAAAACCTTCGAAAAGAACAAAAGCTGAAGTAAATCAAGAACTTTTTGATAAAGTTTATGGTAAAGATAAAGTTTCCTCAGAACAAGAATTAAGAGAAAAAATAAAAGAAGAATTAGAGGGTTATTATAAAAGAGAGTCTGACAATAAATTCATGAATGATTCTGTTGAATGGCTTTTTGAAAATATAAATTTTGATTTACCTGAAGAATTTTTAAAAAAATACATTAAAAATTCATCTAAAGAGCCTTTGAATGATGATGAAGTCAATTCAGAATATGAAAAATCTGAAAAAGGTCTACGTTATCAATTAATTGAAGGACAAATACTATCTGACAATAAAATAAGCATTCAATACAATGATCTTGTTGAATTTACTAGAGATCAAATGAAACAGCAATTTGCAATGTATGGATATAATGATATTCCTGAAGCTGAACTGAATAAATATGTTGCTAATGCTATGAAAAATGAAGAACAAGTACGTCAAGCTTCTAACAATTTGATTCAACAAAATCTATTTAATATTTTTGATAAGCAAATTGGAAAAGTGGAAAAAATTGTTCCTCTTGAAGAATTTAATTCAATAATTAAAGAAGAAAATTCTAAGTCTAAAATTTAATTTCTACATAAAACGATATAAAAAAAGCTAAGTGAATATTTTACTTAGCTTTTTTTATATCGTTTTTCATCCTTAATTACATTGAATTGTATCTTTCAAACATCAAAATATAGATTAAGTATCACTAAAAAAACCACCTAATAAATTAGATGGTCAAAATAAATATTCCCTAAAAATAAATGTTGTAAATGTTAAATTAGTCTAGTTAAAAGTTTATTTATTAGTTATATTAGTGTTATTAGCTCTTAATCCTAGTTCCTATTTATTTTAAATTAGCTCTTATATAAAGTTTTTTAGTGGTGTATTTTTTAATACACTACAAATATATAGACTTTTTTCTAAACACAAACATTTTTGTTGTTTTTTTTCAATTAATTATAAAAATTTTAACAAAAAAAATCTAATAAAATTAGATAATTAAAATAATTATTCCCCAATAAATAAATATTGTAAATGTTAGAAATTAGTCTAGTTAAAAGTTTATCCACTAGTTATATCAATGTTATTAGCTTTTAATTCTAGTTCCTATTTATTTTTTAATCAGTTCTAATAAAGTTTTTTTGTGGTATATATTATTGAATATTTTACAACAAGGTCACTTACTAATAAAAACCAGTAAGTGATATAGAAAATTTTCAATTCTTCTTATAAAGAACTATTTTAAACTATAATTCAAAATTCAAATTTGCATTTTCAAGAATTTTTTTCTGTCTTTGTTCTAACACTCTCTTAACATTGTGAAAAACCCTTCCAGTTAAACTCCTTGCCCATCCCTTTCTTCTTAATGAGGGAAGCATTTTCTCTAAAGAATCAAAATGACTGTAGAGCATTTCAAACTCTTTTTTTTGTTCTTGTTCTTCATCTACAATATTCATTATCTCAATTCCCAATATTCTTCTCAGTTTATTTAATTCTTCTTTGGCTTTTAAAATTTCCTCTGTAGTAAAGTAATCATTTTCATAATCATTAAATTTTTCACAAATTTTATTAATTTCCTCTTGTTCTTCTTCAATAATTTTTAATGGTGATTTTAATGATATTTCATTCCATAATGATTCCAGCCATATTTTTATCTTTTCATAAACATCAGTTTTTTTATTTAAAGTAAAACTATCATAAGATGAATAACGACCAGGCACACATTCTCCATATATTTCATATTCATCTTTTTCTTCTTTAAAATGATTTTTATCTTGAAACATTATATAATGCTCCGGATTAATTAATGAAGTTATATTTAAAGTATCTTGAATAATATTAATTTTAAAATCAATATATTCAAAATGAACATCCTTTTGAAAAACATCAATTATATTATCTAATAAATCTTGTTTTATCATAGTATAAATAATTTTGATAATAAAAATATTGATAAATATCTATCTTATTTTGTATCTTTGATTACAAATTTATAATTTTTTCTATATTGTTGTTAATAAAGTTATGAACACTAAAACTAAATTTACCATAGATCGCCTTGTTGAATTTATGGATTTTAAATGCCTTAATGATAATCAAATTACCAAAATTGCAGGACTATCCATTGGATTAATTGGCAGAGCAAGAAAAAATAAATCTGGCTTGCATACAGATACTATTGAAAAAATATTAATTACATTTCCTGAATTAAATCCTACTTGGTTATTAACTGGAAAAGGTAAAATGCTAATTATGGATAATCAATCGGTAGATGATAATAATAAATACTCCGAAACTTCTAATTCTGAAGAATCTAAAGATAAAGATTTTCTTTTTGAAGTTTTCTCTGCTCAAAAAGAAATTATTCATTCTTTAAAGAAAAAATTTTTTAAAACTGAAGAATCTTTAAAAAAATAATTATCCTTGATTGGCTGTTTCAATGACAACATATACAGGATAATGATCGCTATACCCCCCAAGGTATCTACTTCCTGTATAAGTCCTCCATGGAGTGCCTAATTTCCCTCTTTCTTTATTTTGTAGATAGGACTTGTTGAAAATTTCAGCTTTTTTATAAATTAACTGACTTTCTTTATTAAAGAATGAGGCAGATAATAGGATTTGATCAAATAAAAGACCTTTTTTGTGATGATAAGTACTATATTTTCTCTCAGAATATAGATTTTCATAGGGATTGTAAAAATCTGTACTATTTAAATCTGATTCATATTTTTTACAATGAAGTTCTTTAGTTAAATATTCAGCTGTAGGATTTTCGTTTAAGTCGCCCATTATTATGATCTGAGCATCACATTCATTGTTAAATATTTCATCAATTCTTTCTCTTAATTTGTGTAATAATACAATACGTTTAGGTTTATTGCTATCGTTTTCTCTTTTTGAAGGTAAATGTAGAACGAAAAAATGTATGTCTTTTCCAACGAATTTTCCTTGGGCATAGGTTATATCTCGAGTATAATCTCTTACCCCTTGGTTGTTGTAAACAGGTATGCGAATAAAATCGTATTTTTCAAGAGTAAAAAATTCTTTGTTATAAAAAAAAGCGGTATCTATACCTCTTTCATCCAACGAATCGGTATGCACATAACCATAATTGGCGCGAAATGGAAATTCTTTCAATAATTCTTCTATAACTTTTTTATTTTCAATCTCGCATAATCCAAAAAATGTAGGTAAGCGGCTGGTTTCTTCCTCCCCTATTAATGATATGGTTTTCGCAATTTTTATAAGTTTATGCTTGTATCTGTTTAACGTCCAAGATTTTTTACCGTAATAAGTATAATCATCGTCCAATTTATTTTTATCTTTAACTATATCGTACAAATTCTCTACATTATAAAAAGCTATGGTATGGTGCATTTGTTTAAATTCTTTAAACAAAAATAGCTTTTTTTCTTGCCTTTTTGGAATTTGCATGTAAAATAAACACTATGTCGCTAGCATTAACTTCTATATTTTAAGAGTAAACTATTTCCTACTACACTTAAGCTACTTAGTGCCATAGCTGCCCCTGCTATCATTGGATTTAGTAAAAATCCATTGATAGGATACAATATCCCTGCCGCAATAGGAATACCTATAAGGTTATATATAAAAGCCCAGAACAAATTATGTTGAATGGTTTTAACTGTACGTTGGGAGAGTTTTATCGCTTGTGGAACTTTTAATAAATCACCAGAAATTATGGTCATTTTTGCTACTTCAATAGCAACATCGGAACCATTTCCCATGGCAATACTTACATCGGATTGTGCCAATGCCGCGCTATCATTTATTCCATCCCCTATCATAGCTACAACAGTATTTTTCCCTGAATGTGCTTGAATTGATTGAAGTTTCTTAACATAATCAATTTTATCCTTAGGAGAAACTTCTGCTTTATATTTTTCTATTCCAACTGTTTTAGAAACTTCTTTAGCCGTATGTTCATTATCTCCCGTAAGCATCACCACCTCAATACCCATTTGTTTCAAATAAGCGATAGCTTCAGAAGAAGATGGTTTAATAGCATCTGAAATAGAATATGCGGATAAAACTTTTCTTTCGCTACCGAAGAATATTACTGTACGAAATTGTTTGAATTGTTCCAACATCCATTCTTCTACATCATTAGATATTAAAACTTGTTTTTCCTTCATTAAGGCTAAACTTCCAACAAAATAGTTTATATTTTCGTAAGTAATTTGAACACCTTTACCTACTATATTTTCTAATTGAATATTTGAAATAAATTTTGGAGAATCAGTTTCTAAATTTTTTACCACAGAATTTGCCAAAGGATGATCAGAAGATTTCTCCATACTATAAAGAAGATTTACTAGGTACTGATCTTTTGGAACAAACCATTTAGAATCATATACTTTAGGCTTGCCTTCCGTGATAGTTCCCGTTTTATCTAAAACTACCACATCAATATTCTTTGCAGCTTCTAAGCTTTCCGCATCTTTAATTAGTATTCCTAATTCTGCTCCTTTTCCTATGCCTACCATAATTGCTGTGGGTGTTGCCAAGCCTAAGGCGCAGGGACAAGCAATCACTAACACAGTTACCAAGCATTGCAACCCGTAAATAAATCCATGGGTTCCTCCAAAGAATAACCAAATAAAAAAAGTAAAAAAAGCAATACCAAAAACGATCGGTACAAAAATCCCAGCTATTTTATCAACCACTTTTTGCACCGGTGCTTTACTTCCTTGAGCTTCTTTAACAGATTTAATTATTTGTGATAGTAAAGTTTCGCTCCCCACCTTTTCCGCTTGATATACAAAACTTCCCTTCTCATTTAATGTTCCAGCATATACATTTGAATCTTTAATTTTCTCTACGGCTAAGGGTTCTCCACTTATCATACTTTCATTAACAAATGAAGACCCTGAAATAACTTTGCCATCTACTGCTATTTTTTCTCCTGGTTTGACTAGAACTTTCATTCCTTTCTGTATAGATTTAATAGGTAACTGGGCTTGCTTTCCATCTTCATATATTACAGTTACAACTTTAGGTTGTAACCCTACTAATTTTTTTATGGCTAAAGAGGTATTTCCTTTCGCTTTTTCTTCTAGTATTTTACCTAACAATACAAATGAGATTACCACTGCAGATGCTTCAAAATAAACATGCGCACTCAATCCTTTATTTTCCCAAAAATGTGGAAATAAAGTATTAAAAACACTATAAATATAGGCAACTCCCGTACTACAGGCCACTAATGTATCCATATTAGCAGAACGGTGTTTGGCTTGTTTATAAGCTCCTATAAAAAAATTTCTTCCAAAAATAAATATTACTGGAGTAGCTAAAATCCACATTGCAAAATTAGCCCAAGGTTGATGCATGAGTTTAGGTACCATAGCAATAACAACCAAAGGTATGGAAAACAACAGGGAAGCTATAGTTTTAAATTTTAATTGATGAAAATTTTTCTTTTGAATATCTTCCAAAGCTTCCTGACCTTCCTCACTTTCATCAATTAACAGATCATAGCCTATTTCTTGCAAAGATTTTTTAAAATCTTCCGGTGTGATTAAACTTGGAATATACTCAATGGTTGCTTCTTCATTGGCATAATTTACAGAAGCGGAAATAACTCCAGGCTGAAGTCTTAAAACATTTTGGCTACTATTGGCACAGGAAGCACAACTTAACTGTAAGACTGGATAATTTTTTTTGGTTGTTTGTATCTTAAAACCTAGGTCTTTCAAATTATTAAACACATCCCATATAACCTCTGCTTGATCCTCTCCTTTATCTATCTCAAAACTTATATTCTTGGTATTAAGATCTATTTTAAGATTTTTAACACCATCTAAATGATTAACTCCGTCAGAGATAATTTGAATTTCATGCTTATTATTTAAATTAACTATACTTAAACTTACCTTTTTAGGAGAAAAATTGTTTTCAACACTCATTTTATACTGCTATTCATTACTTATTGATATCTACACAAATTATTCCATATTTCTAAGCCATATTCTGAAATTTAGGAATTATGTTCATTTAGATATTTTTTCTTAAATTCGCCAAATTAAAATTCGGCCTCATAGTTCAATGGATAGAACAAAAGTTTCCTAAACTTTAGATGTGAGTTCGATCCTCGCTGGGGCTACAACAATAAAAAGACTTAAATTATTTATTAACAATATTTTAAGTCTTTTTCTATATTTAGATGTAATATTAAAAATTATACTCTTCCACAAAACACGGTAAGTATTCAAAATCATCAATCAACATATTTTGCTTATGCACTTGGTTATATTCAAATATCTTATCAAGTTCTTTTTGAGACCGTCTTCTCATAACCCAATCTTTATCTTGATGGCTATTCAGCACATAAGCAATCATTTTTAATTGAGGATGTCAAGGCTGACCTGTATAAATAAAACTTTATTACTAAGGCAACTTTATTTTTTCGCCTAAAAATTTGGGTTGTTTATTTAGAATTAAGTCTATGAACATTTTTACCCGCGCCAGTTTTTCTCTAAGCATGGTTTTAAATCCATAATAAGCCGTAACGTCTTGGGCATTGTAGCCAATGGCATCTATATCGTAATGGAGAGCTAGGGTAACTGCCCTTTCGTTATGAAATTTTTGCGATACAATCGTAAATTTATTTTGCCCAAATATTTCTTTCATTCGGACAACCGAATCCAGAGTTCTCAATCCAGCATTATCTAAAAATATACTATCGGCGGGCACTCCTGCTTTTACTAAATCGTCTTTCATGTCTTGGGATTCGTTGTAGTCTTTCTGGCTATTATCTCCACTTACTACAAAAATAGTAGCTTTGCCTGCATGGTAAAGATCGGCAGCTGCCTTTATTCGGTAAACAAAATATAAATTATTTTGTCCGCTTTGCAGTTTTTTTGAGGTCCCTAAAACCATCGCTACCCGATTGGCCGGAATTTGTTCCGTTGAATCGTACAAATATTTTTTAGATAAACGGGAAACTGCCCAATCTGCCAGAACAATTATTACTAGAAGTAGTATAACAAATGCTATTGCAATTTTCAATAATTTTTTGAAATTCATAAAATTTAGAAGTTAGTTTTAGGTTGGCCATTGAGTTTACTTCTCTAGCAATCTTTCAATGAGATCATTTTTTTCTTTTATCATACGTTCATATAATACTTCTTTCTCCGTATATAATTCTACTATTTTATCTATGGGGTTGAAAGTTGGTTGATAGCTTACAGTAGATGCATTATCATGATTATTAAAAGTATTAGCTACAAAATTCAAAGTTCCTTCATCATTAAAATTCTCAATAGCCTCCACTGGTATTTTTAAAACCTTAGCAATACGTTCCAACATATCCTTTTCCAGCTCTTCCTTTGCCTCTAGCTTAGAGACAGTTGCTTGGGTAACATCCAACTCAATAGCTAATGTCTCTTGTTTGACACCTAGCATTTCCCGTAATCTTTTTATATTTCTTCCTTGATGTACTCTTTTATGGGTGGTATCTAAATTCATATTTTATATCTATTTAATTGGTTTACAAAAATAAAAAATATAATATGCGGAAAATATATTTTGTCTCTGTAGTTATATTTTTTCTGTTCAATATTTGTAATCCGATAAAGTTATACTTTTTTTGTATATTAAAATTCAAACATGGGAGCACTTTTAAAAGAAATAAAAGAAAACCGAGGGCTTCGTTTTATGAATATCGGAGCAGTAAATTTCCAAAATTTAAGTTTTAATATTATATCAATTATTAATAGCTGTCAATCTCACCTCTTTAATTATAAAAAAGAATGTAATAAGGATTTTATAATAGATGTTTTAAATTTATTAGAAATAGCTAAATCCCTTATACCTCATGGGGAATTTGAATTGTTAGATCGGTTGGATAAAATATCGGAAAATTAGTATTTTAAAGTTTGAAATGTAATCTTAGTAAATACTAAAATTTAAAGCAAGCATTCTTCAAAAATATTAATAATAAATAAAGATAAATTATGACTATGGGTTCAATTCATAAAGTCTAATTTATCTTTACATTAATTATAAAAATTTATTTACTGATTATTCTATCTTCTGAATCGTAAATCCGGCTTTTTTTACAGCCTTTACCACCTCCTCTTCTATTTCATTAGACCCTTCAACGGTAAGAATTTTTTCTGGGTTAGTGGTATCTACCTCCCATTTAGTAATACCTTCCACTTTAGACAAAGACGGAGTAACCGCTTTTACACAACCTCCACAATCTATATTTGTTTTAAATTTTAATGTTGCCATAAATCTATTTTTTTTACTAGCTACGGCAAAATTCATGCTAATATATATAAGTAAGATCTATATAAAAAATTATATATCTTCATCCAGATTATGAAATCAATTACATTTTAATGCAAGTGTATAAATATCATTCTAGCAAATCTATACAATTACTTATATTTGTAAGGATCTTATAAAAAAATAACAAATGCTAGTATTAAAATTTGGTGGCACCAGTGTTGGAAGTGCTGAACGTATTAAAAATTTAGCGAAATTAACAGAAAATTTTTCGCCTAAATTAGTAGTTTTATCTGCGATGAGTGGAACTACCAACGCTTTGGTTGAAATATCTAATGCTTTGTACGAAAAGAATTCTGCTAAAGCTAATGATTTAATTGAAGATTTAGAAAAAAAGTACCAAGTTGAATTAGCTAACTTATATAAGAATCCTAGCATACTAGATAAAGCCAAAGAATTTATAAATACTCACTTTAATTACCTTCGTTCTTTTTTAAAATATCCTTTATTTACAGAAAAGGAAGAGAAAGTTATCCTAGCGGAAGGAGAATTGTTAAGTACTACCATGTTTCATTATTATTTAAGTGAAATTGGAGAAAAGTCGATTCTTTTACCAGCTTTAGATTTTATGCGTATTACTCGTGAAAATGAACCCGATATGGTTTATATTGAAAACCATATTAAAGAGGAAATGAAGAAATATCCGGATATAGATTTCTTCATTACACAAGGATACATATGTAGAAATGCGCAAGGAGATATTGATAATTTGCAACGCGGTGGTAGTGATTATACGGCTTGCATTATTGGTTCTGTTTTAGATGCAAAAGAGATACAAATATGGACGGATATTGACGGAATGCATAATAACGATCCTCGATTTGTGGAAAAAACACATCCTATTCAAGAACTGAGTTTTGATGAAGCTGCAGAACTTGCCTATTTTGGTGCAAAAATTTTACATCCTACGTGTATACTACCCGCTCAAAAAAGAGGAATTCCGGTGGCTTTGAAAAACACAATGCAACCGGAAGCTCCAGGCACTTTAATTGGGAATTTAAAAACGCCGGATGGAATACGTGCAGTGGCAGCCAAAGATAATATATTCGTAATCACCATAAAAAGTGGTAGAATGTTATTGGCACATGGCTTTCTAAAAACAATATTTGAAATTTTTGAAAAATATAAAACATCCATTGATGTTATTACAACTTCTGAAGTTGCAGTTTCACTAACCATAGATAATTCTAATCACTTAGAGGCTATTGTGCATGAGCTTTCAAAAATTGCACAAGTGGATGTTGTTAAAGATCAAACCATCATTGCTATTGTGGGAAATATAGCAAAAAACAAAGCCGGATATGGAGTGCAAATTCTTGAAGCTTTTAAAGAAATTCCTTTACATATGATTTCGTATGGAGGTAGCGAACATAATGTAACAGTAGTTATAGATAGCGAATATAAAAAAGAAGCATTAAAAGCTCTAAACCATAAACTTTTTGGCTATTAATTTGATAAGTAGATATTTAAAAAGGCGAAAAAATATTTAATTTTTCGCCTTTTTACTTTAAACCATATTTAATTTTTTAAAAATAAAATACATTTGCAACAAATCTAAAATTTAAAATAAATAAAATCAATGAATGCTGTTCTAATCGCCGTTTTAATAATGCTTATTCTTTCAGGACTTCGGGTACATGTTTTAATTAGTTTATTGGTGGGATCTATTACCGCTGGTATATTAGCAAACATGTCTCTGTCTCATACTATGGAAGCCTTTAACGAAGGAATCAAAAATGGCGCATCAATTGCATTGTCTTACGCATTGCTGGGTGTATTTGCAATTTCTATCTCAAAATCTGGATTGCCGCATGCCTTGTCTAACATTATTATAAATAGCCTAACCCATGGCGGTAGTAAAACTAAAATAAAATGGCTGTTGATTACCGTTATTGGTTTAGTTAGTATTTCTTCTCAAAATATTTTACCTATCCATATTGCTTTTATACCTATTTTAATTCCTCCTTTATTGTTTGTAATGGCTAAATTAAATCTAGACCGAAGAATGATGGCCTGCATTATTTCATTTGGTTTAGTTACCCCTTATATGTTCCTTCCGATTGGATTTGGTAATATCTTTTTAAATGAAATTCTAATGGCAAATATATCTAAAGCAGGTATGGATGTATCCAATGTTAACGTTATGGAAGCTATGAGTATTCCTGCTCTAGGTATGTTATTCGGGTTGCTTTTTTCAATTTTTATTTCTTACAGAAAGCCGAGAAAATACAGTGAGGGTAAGATAAAAAATACGGAAAAGCTAGAAATTAAATTAAATAAAAGATCCATTTATATATGTTTGATTGCCATTGTAGTAGCATTTGCCGTGCAACTATATTCAAACTCTATGATTTTAGGTGCTCTCGCTGGGTTTTTATTATTTGTTGGTACGGGAATTATTAAGCGTAAAGAGGTTGATGATACTTTTGTGGAAGGTGTTAAAATGATGGCTATGATCGGTTTTGTTATGATAACTGCCCAAGGATTCGCAGAAGTTCTTAATGAAACCGGTGAAATACCTAGCCTTGTAAACGCCAGTATTTCTTTATTTTCAGAAAATAAAATTGTAGCATCCTTCTTTATGTTACTTGTGGGTTTAATTATTACTATGGGGATTGGTTCATCTTTTTCAACCATTCCTGTAATAGCTGCAATTTACGTTCCCTTATGCATAAAAATGGGCTTTTCTCCTATGGCAACGGTATGTTTAATTGGTGCAGCAGGCGCCATTGGAGATACCGGATCACCTGCTTCTGATTCTTCTTTATCTGTTACAGCCGGGCTAAATATCGATGGTCAACATGATCATATAAAAGACACTGTTATACCAACATTTATACATTATAATATACCTCTTTTTTTAGCCGGATGGATTGCATCCTTAATGTTATAAAAAATATTTTGTAGTCTTTGTGATATATTATCAATCTAGATATAGTAATTATTTACAATATCTAGATTGATTTTTTTTAATATAGAAATATTTTACGTGTAAAATATTTATCAATGGGGAAATTCAATTTGAGCCAAACGAACAAACTCAATGATTTCAAATGTATTATTATAAATAATATAAAGTCCTAGAATACTTAATACTATACACAAAACATTATAATATTTTTTTGAAGAATTTCTATAGAAAGACCATCCCAGAAGAATTGGTACAATAAATATGAAATGCCCACCGTAGATTATACTTTCAAATAAACCCAATTTCAAGATCATATGAAGAAAAAAATCAATACCAAAAGAAATTACAGGTATCCAAACTAATCTTGAATTATAATTTTTAAATATGCCAATTAATATTATTATAATTATTGCAAATATGCATAAATATTGTGTCCAAGAATCATAAAAATAAGAATATATTCCTCCTAAATTTTCTGTACCCCAAACATTAGTTTTTGAAAGATAAACGCTTGGAAATAAAATATTACCACCAAAAAATTGTGAAATAAAATATTCATGAATCCCGTGTTCCAAATTCTTTAGAAATGCAAACATTTCAGCCCTCTCCATATTAACACCTAAAAATTCAAGCACTCTAAACCTAAGCGAAGCAAGTATTATTAAAGTAATTAATAGTGATGAAATAAAGAGTTTTTTAATTACATTAATATAATTTTTTTTGTTAAGATTCTTCTCAAATAAAATTGGAATCACTGCTTTCGGCGTATTAGTTATGGTTTGCCCTCCAATCAATGTTCCTATAAAAACATAATATAAGGTATGAATTTTTTTATTATTAGAAATAAAATAAGAAACTAAAAATATATTAAGCGATAGTAAAAATAACGAGAAAGTAAATGTTTCTGGTGTAAATGAAAGTAATAAATTACATGTATAAAATGTATACGGAAAAATAATAATTAAAGTTTCTTTTATATTTAATTTTAAAATTTTAGTTAAATATTTATATACGAATAAATTTGAATAGGAAACAAAAAAAGCGCACAAAAAAACTACTATTAAAGTATATATTTTAGGACTATACCCTACTGCATTAATAATATAATTTAAACAAATAATAGGAAAGTATAAAATTCCATTGATGGGATGTGTCACTTCAAACATACTTCCATATTTTAAACATATGGAATTATCAAATCCAAAGTACATATCAACTCTACCATCTTTATCAATAATATCAGTTGTAAGAGATAAATAAACTCCAATTGGATAATATAAAATCAATGAAAATAATAAAACTAAATATTCATACTTGGTTTTAGGTAAAAGAATTGATAAATAATCTGTAATGACAGTAAATTTACGCTTTTCCATAAAATGCAGTTTTTTTTAATAGTTATAAATATTTGTAAAATATTAATTTAAAAATAATTCTATTATATATTTTTTAATTTTCTCGCAACTTAATTAAAATAATTTAATTGTCACATTAAAATCCATTATAAATATGATAAATATATACTTTATCATTCATAATTCAATATAACAAAATATCATTAAATTCTTTCAATAATAATAGCGCTAGCACCTCCACCTCCGTTACAGATCGCAGCTGCACCATATTTTCCATTTTTTTGTTTAAGTACATTTATAAGTGTTACAAGTATGCGTGAACCACTATTCCCGAGAGGATGCCCCAAAGAAACAGCTCCCCCATTAACATTAATTTTATCCAATGATAAATTTAAAATTTTAGCATTTGCCAATCCTACCACTGAAAAAGCTTCATTAAATTCAAAATAATCTATTTGATCTAAAGAAAGATTTGCTTTCTCCAATGCTAAAGGAATTGCTTTGGAAGGTGCTACTGTAAATTTTGAAGGCTCGTAAGAGGCATCTGCATATCCTATAATTTTAGCTAAAGGTTGTAAATTCAATTCTTGTGCTTTTTCCATTGACATTAAAACTAATGCAGAGGCTCCATCGTTTAAAGTAGAAGCGTTCGCAGCAGTTACAGTTCCTTCTTTAGAAAATACAGCAGAAAGGCTTTTCAACTTATCAAAATTAATTTTTTTATATTCCTCATCTTCTGATATTACAGTTGGATCTTGTTTCCTTTGAGGAACAGGGACGGAAACAATCTCATCCTTAAACCTCCCCTCTTCCCAAGCTTCTTTTGCCCTAGTATAGGAAGCAATTGCAAATTCATCTTGTTCTACTCTTGAAATCCCATATTCTTTGGCGCAAATATCAGCAAAACATCCCATATGTTTTTGATCATATACATCCGTTAAACCATCTTTAATTAGTCCATCTAACATTTTTTGATCTCCAAATTTGCTTCCAATTCTTCCATTGGTTATATAATAGGGAACTTGGGACATGGATTCCATTCCTCCAGCAATTACCGTAGTATTATCTCCTGCCTTTATGGTTTGAGCTCCTAATATTACTGACTTCAACCCCGAAGCACATACTTTATTTATAGTTGTACAAGGTATTGTAGAAGACAAACCTGCTTTTAATGCAGCTTGTCTTGCAGGAGCTTGCCCAACATTGGCTTGTAAAACATTTCCCATAAAAACTTCTTGAATTTGCGAAGGACCTAAATTTATTTTTTTTAAAGCTCCTTCGATAGCTATAGCGCCTAATTCAGTAGCAGATAAAGAAGAAAGGCTTCCTAAAAAACTTCCTATGGGGGTTCTTACTGCAGATACTATTACAACTTCTTTCATGTATATTATATTGGAATGGTTTAATTAAAAGTAAATTTACCAATTATAACCTCAAAACCATACATTTATTTTATTTGGAAGTACAAATATTCATAAATCAGAAACTTTACAGCTACTTTTTTTGCATAGTAATATAATCTTTAATTAAAATATTTTCAAATATTTCAGAAATATTTGAAAATTAAAATATTTTTTCTATTTTTAATCTATGGAATTACAAGAAGCTAAAGAAAAATATATTCAAACTTGGGGGACTTTGGCTTCTCAATGGGGAACCAATCGTACCATGGCACAAATTCATGCATTATTGTTAATAAGCCCAAAAGCTCTATCAACAGAAGAAATTATGGATGAATTAAAAATTTCAAGAGGAAATGCAAATACAAATATTCGTGCTTTGTTGGATTGGGATCTTATAACTAAAGAACTAGTCCCTGGAGATAGAAAAGAATATTTTAAAGCAGAAAAAGATATTCTTGAGATGTTTAAACGTATTGTAAAGGAAAGAAAAAAAAGAGAATTGGAAAGCATTGTTTCAATCATGAATGAATTAAAGGAAGTAAATGATTCTACTAACGAAGGAAAAGAGTTCAAAAAAGTGATAGGTGAAATTTACAAGGTAACTAAAAAATCCAATCGCATTATCAATTCCATACTTAAACTAGAAAACACATGGTTTTTTGATAAAATTTCAAAATTATTGAATTAATCATTTATAATTAAATAAACCCTAACCTTATGAATTTTTTAACTGCTGAATGGAGAAAATTAGTAATGATTAACTTTATTATACCTCCAGATATAATTAGTGATTTTGTACCTAAAGGAACAAAGATAGATTTATGGAATGGAAACTGCTATGTTAGCTTAGTAGGTTTTATGTTTTTAAACACTCGTGTTCTAGGCATTCCTATCCCTTTTCATATAAATTTTGAAGAGGTAAACCTTCGTTTTTATGTGAAGAGAGAGGAGAGCAACTTAGTTAAAAGAGGGGTTGTTTTTATTAAAGAAATTGTCCCTAAAAATGCAATAACCTTTGTTGCAAATACTTTATATAAAGAAAATTACAAAACTTTACCCATGTCTCACCAATGGAATTTAGAAGATAATTTAGCCATTAAATATAATTGGAAATTTAAAAATAAAAATTATTTTATGGAAGCTATTGCATCTTCTAAAAAAGAACAACTAGGTATTGGAACTGAGGCTGAATTTATTGCTGAACATTATTGGGGTTATACAAAAGTCAATCCGCTAAAAACAACTGAATACGAAGTAACTCACCCCAAATGGGAAAAGTATCAATTAAAGGATTACAACTATTCAATAGACTTTGGAGAGCTTTATGGCGAAGGTTTTTCCCTATTGAATGAACTAAAACCTTCTTCTGTATTCTTAGTTGAAGGTTCTGAAATAGCTGTTCAAACATTTAGAACGATTCATTCATAGTTAAAAAAATAATTAGATTTAATTTTTAGCTGTACATTTACAAAAAATTTAAGGTTTTGATAAAAATTGGCAAAATAAATTTCCCCGAATTTCCTTTTCTATTAGCTCCTATGGAAGATGTAAGCGATCCTCCTTTTAGAAGGCTCTGCAAAATGGAAGGTGCTGATTTAATGTATTCTGAATTTATCTCTTCAGAAGGTTTAATTAGAGATGCTATAAAAAGCAAAAAAAAATTAGAGATTTTTGACTATGAACGCCCCATTGGTATACAGATTTTTGGAGGAGATGAAGAAGCTATGTCTCTTTCCGCTAAAATTGTAGAGACTGTACAGCCGGATTTACTAGATATAAATTTTGGTTGTCCAGTAAAAAAAGTTGCCTGCAAAGGTGCTGGTGCCGGTGTTTTAAAGGACATTGACCTAATGGTAAAACTTACTAAAGCAGTGGTAAATAGTACCAAACTTCCGGTAACAGTAAAAACCCGTTTGGGATGGGATGAAAAATCTATTAATATTGATGAAGTTGCTGAACGCTTACAAGATGTAGGTATTCAAGCTCTTACAATTCATGCACGTACTCGTTCACAAATGTACAAAGGTCATTCCGACTGGAATTATATTGCTAGGGTTAAAAACAACCCCCGAATCCAAATCCCTATTTTTGGAAACGGAGATATTGACTCTCCAGAAAAAGCGCTTGAATTTAAAAATAAATACGGTGTTGATGGTATAATGATAGGTAGAGCAGCCATAGGAAACCCGTGGATATTTAAACAAATAAAACATTTTTTTAAAACGGGAGAATTACTCCCCCCTCCTACACTAAAAGAAAGGATTGAAGCAGTTAAAAAACATGCGCTTTGGTCTACGGAATGGAAAGGAGAACGAACAGGTCTACTTGAAATGCGACAACATTATTCCAATTATTTTAGAGGAATCGCTGATTTTAAACCCTATAAATCACAACTATTATCCACCCTAAGTATAGATGAATTAAATTCTATTTTCGATACGATTTTGACAGAAAAAGATATTCTATGAATTATATAACTTAATAATAATTAATATTAATTAAGATCACCGCTACATATCCTAATGCATAAGCTAAATATACAAAAACTGTACCTATCCCGGCCAAGATGCCACTTGCCCAGCCTTTTCTATCTTTATCGTTTTTAATACTCATTCCCTCATAATCCGTAAATTCCTCTTCTACAGTTTGATTAAGAAGCTCTAATAATTTTTTCTTATTTGTTATTTCAGTTGAAAATAAAACTTCCCCTTTATAATTTATGATCTTCCATCTTTTCTTGGAATCTTGTGCTAAAAAATTTTGAGTGAGTTCATTAAATTCAATATTTAGATAGTTTTCAGTTAGTTCTTCACCATTTAAATTCAATAACTTACTTCTTTTTTCTATAGTTGCTATAAAAACTCCTTGAGGGGTATCTTCTATATGGACGTATTGAAACGGAACTAATAAAGTACCATCATTTTTAACAACTCCAAATTTCATATTCTCTTGTTTAATGCTATATGAATTTTGACTTAATAAATAATCTTCCCCTAGACCTCGGGAGTTATCTAAACTTACAAAAAATATTTGTCCATCCTCCTCTTGAACCTTTATGAATTGGGAAGATAAAGCAACTATATTAGTATAATTTATCGGTAATATTTCCTCATTATTATAGTTTATCAACCCCCACTTATCCCCATTTTTTACTTTAAAAAAAGATTTACCTAAAGGAATAATTTCATTCCAAACCACTGGAATGATTACTTTACCAGTATTTATGTTAATCATTCCAACAAAATTATGACTATCAAATACCTTTGCTAGATAAGGATCTTCTTTTCTAGATGGACGCATATATTCTATGGATTTATACAACGGTGGTATAACTTCCTTTCCATCTATACTTAAAGTACCATAAAGTCCATTTTTCAGCACATGATAATACGAAGGGCTGATAGAAAGAATCTTGTCATATTTATAAGAAGTATAATCATTTTTATTGCTAACTAATACAACTACTGATTCTGATTTTTTATCGGGTTTTCCTATAACTATAATTTTATTCTCATTAAAATTTTCGATAGGTACATGAATCTTTTCAAATGTATATGGAGATGAGATAATTATTCCTTCCTTAGAATAAATGATCCATTGATCTTCCTTATAAGCAGCAAACCCATCATCATTGATGGCTTTAATTTTATCATATAAGATTGGAATTATAACTTTATTTTCATATTCATTTACTACCCCATAATTCCCTTTTTTCTTTTTAATAATTAATTTTTCATTTCTAATTATTTTAGTGGAATCATGAACTGGAGAATAAAAACTATATAAGTGTAAAGAATGTAAAATTAAAATAAATAAGACCCAACCATATTTTTTCATAGTTCTGTGATAATAATTATAAATATTGAGTAAATACTATTTTAAGATAACGCAGAAAAATTACAATTCAGTATAATATTTTACAATTTCATAAATTCAAAAATGAAAATTTAATATTGTAATAACTACTATTGTATTTGTGTTTAAATATAAATTATTGAATAATATTATATTTCATTTAATTTTATTCTAGGTTAAATTAATACTTATAATTTTATCTTATTTTTATATTTTTGATTTATTGAAAAAAATATACTTTGGAAAAAGAAATACTCTATCTACTAGCACTTTACAATTGTCCAAAGATTGGTGAAAAATTTATAAAAAAACTGATTCATAAATTTGGATCTGCTAAAAATGCTTGGTTCGCAGATCCTAAAGATTTATTGACTATACCAAATTTAGGAAAATCAAATATTCAATTTATCGGTGATGAAAATTATTTTTCCCAAGCTGAAAAACAGTTGCAAGAATGTACGAATAATAACATAAATATAGTTCATTTATGGGAGAATAATTATCCATTTCTATTAAAACAATGCTCAGATGCACCCACCTTACTCTTTTATAAAGGAAATATAAATTTTAATTTACCCAGTATTAGCATTGTTGGCACACGTAAAATGACTTCTTACGGAAAATTATTCACTGAAAATTTAGTTGAATGCCTAAGCTCTAAAAAAATAAATATTATTAGCGGTTTAGCCTTAGGTATTGACGGATGTGCTCATAAAAAAGCCGTTGAATTCAATATTCCTACGATCGGTGTATTAGCCCACGGACTAAATCAATTATACCCACCTCAACATGAATCATTGGCTATGAATATGTTAAAAAATGGAGGATTAATTTCAGAATATCCGGTTCATACTAAACCTGAAAGAACACATTTTATACAGAGAAATAGAATAATAGCCGGTTTATCATCCATAACTATTATTATTGAGTCAGCATACGGTGGTGGCGCAATTAGCACCGCAAAATTTGCAAATTCCTATAATCGAGAAGTTTTCGCTTTACCAGGAAGAATCACTGATATTTCAAGCCAAGGATGTAATCAATTAATAAGAAATTTAGAAGCTCAAATAATTACTCAACCTAAAGATATTCTTTCATTTTTAGGAGACTCAATAAACAAAATAAAACAACCGGAACTATTTCCAAATCTGCTTGAAGATGAAGAAATAATTTACAAATATTTAAAAACAAACGGTAATACTTCAATAGATACTTTAGCTGTAGAACTTAATTTAAGTACTTTTCAACTTATGCCCATCCTACTAAATTTAGAACTAAAAAATATAATTAAATCCAATCCTGGAAAATATTTTGAAATCGCATAATATATTATTTCTTATCCTAAGTCAAGAATTTTTTGTTATACAACAAATAAGTTTGCATTAAAATTTACAATCAATGAAAAATATTTTAATAACTATTACCTTAGTACTTACAACAATTTTAATTCCTGCTCAAAAATTAACCTTAGACCCTAACCATGCCAAACTAAAATTTGACGTCACACATATGACGATTTCCACCATAGATGGCGAGTTTAAAAAGTTTTGGGTGGATTTAGATTTTAATAATCCTGATTTTTCTGATGCTAAATTTACAGTAACTTCAGATATCAATTCCATAGACACTGGAATTGAGGCAAGAGATAAACACTTAAAGTCCGCGGATTTCTTTGATGCAGAAAAATATCCTAAACTAAAATTTGTTAGTACCTCAATAATTAAAGAAAAAAAGGATAACTATGAGTTAAAAGGTAATTTAACCCTACACGGAATTACAAAACCTGTTAGTTTAAAAGTTAAATACAACGGTTCAATCTTAAATCCTATGACAAATCTTAAGACCTACGGTTTTACTATTTCAGGTAGATTTAAAAGATCAGATTTTGAAATTGGCAATAATTTCCCAGAAAACATAGTCAGTGATTATGTGAATATATATTCCAATTTAGAATTCACAGCCAATTAGTTTTAACTTTTAAGATTAGTTCAAATTATAAAACAGATTCATAAATAATATATTATCAATATAAAATTCGTAACAAAAACCCTTACATCAATCCTTAAAAAGATTATATTTATACAAAAAAACAATAAAAAATATTATTATGGCACAATGGACAATTGACAATTCGCATTCCGAAGTATTCTTTAAAGTAAAGCACATGGTAATTTCAACGGTTACAGGTGAATTTACTAGTTTTAAAAGTTCAATAGTTTCAGAAACTGATGATTTTACCAATGCAAAATTTGAATTTTCTGCGGATATAGATTCCATAAATACTAAAATTACTGATAGAGACAATCATTTAAAATCCGCTGATTTTTTCGATGCGGAACAATATCCTACCTTAAGCTTTCATAGTACTTCTGGCCTTCAAAACAATTCAATAAAAGGGAATCTTACTATAAAAAATGTAACTAAAGAGATTATTCTAGATGTTGATTTCGGTGGGGTAATTAATGATCCTTGGAATAACCAACGGGCCGGTTTTGAAATGACAGGTAAAATTAGTCGTAAAGAATTTGGTTTGACTTGGAACCAATTAACTGAAGCTGGAGGTATGGTTGTTGGAGATACGGTAAGACTTATCATCAATGCTGAATATATTTCTCAGAAATAAGTCAAAAAGAAGTGCATTAAACGTTTAATGCACTTCTTTTATTTAAGTAAATTGAAGGAATAATTTGAATTCATCTCTAAAATTATTTAATCTAATAATCTTACCCTATAAACAAATTCAATATTCCCAGCCAATTGCCAAAATTTTCAGACATATTTTTTTCCGTTTTAATAAATTTCATTAATTTTTTATAAGCCAACCTCATTAAATGACAAGTATAAAAAGCTACTTTGTATAGGATTTATTAACTCAATGGAATAAATAAATTAAATTGACATTAAAAAAACTTCAATTATCAATTTTGACAAGGATAAAATTGATAACTTTTGTCGTTGTAAAATATTAATGTTCTGGGAATCTTTAGCAAAACATTAAGCTAAAAACTGATTGTACATTTCTTGTACACATACAATAAATTATATTTTTCAGCAGTTTATATACTACTATGAGACTTTCAAAATTTATATTACTAGCTACATTATTTTTATTTTTGTTTTCCTGTGGCACTAATTATACTCCTACCTATAAGAATGCTACGGTAAGTTGGTATGGCAAACCATTTCATGGTAGAACAACGGCTAACGGAGAAAAATATAATATGCATAAGCTAACAGCTGCACATAAAAAACTACCCTTTGGAACAAAAGTGTTGCTTATAAATCCAGAAAACAATAAAAAAGTAATCGTTAGAATTAATGACCGGGGTCCTTTTGTTGCAGGTAGAGA
Source organism: Apibacter muscae (assembly GCF_007845595.1). Classification (NCBI taxonomy): domain Bacteria; kingdom Pseudomonadati; phylum Bacteroidota; class Flavobacteriia; order Flavobacteriales; family Weeksellaceae; genus Apibacter; species Apibacter muscae. The sequence goes on along the minus strand of NZ_SELI01000020.1, from coordinate 14,549 downwards.
ATTTGATTTGAGCAAGAAAGCTTTTAGTAAGTTAGCTCCTAATCAGCGAGGAATTTTAAAGGTGAAATATAAAATTCTAAAATAATTTTAACTTAAATCTTGAATGTTAGAAATTTACTTTTCTAATAAATTCTTAATAAATTGGATGACTGCGTCTTTATCATTATATGGAAACCAGTGTACAGATAAATCTTTTCTATACCAAGTTAATTGACGTTTGGCATATCTACGTGAATTTTTCTTTATTTCTTCGATTGCTTTATCCAAACTTATATCTCCATCTAAATATGAAAATAACTCTTTGTATCCTACCGTTTGTAACGCATTTACATGCCGATACGGCAGTAAAGTTTTAACCTCTTCCAACAAACCATTCTGCATCATTTGATCTACTCTAAGATTTATTCTATCATATATAATTTCTCTAGGAGCTTCTAAACCAATTTTTATGGTTGAAAAATCTCTTGATTTCAAATTCTTTTTCCTAAAAGAACTAAAAAGTTTACCTGTACTTCTAAATACCTCTAAGGCACGTATTACACGCATGGGATTCTGAAGATCTGCAATTGCATAATATTCAGGATCAACATTCTTTAACTCAGATACTAAAAATCCTATTCCTATTTCATTAAGCTCACTTACAAGGCTATTTCTAATTTCTGGATCTACATCCGGAAATTCATCCAAACCTTCATTTATCGCTTTTTCATAAAGTCCAGAACCTCCAACCATCACTAATTGATCGTGCTTTTGAAAAAGAAAATTTATGACTTCTATAGCCTCTCTTTCAAAATCGCCCACTGAATAGTCTTGCTTAATGCTTAAATTTTGAATAAAGTGATGAGGAACCATATCCAATTCTTCATCAGAAGGACAAGCCGTACCTATTTTCATCTCTTTATAGAATTGACGGCTATCACAAGAAATGATTTCAGTATTTAAGTATTGGGCTATCTTTATTGATAAACTGGTTTTTCCTATGGCCGTAGGCCCGACTATAGAAATAAGCTTCTTATTTGATGACAATGATAGATTCTTTTTGTTTTTCCCATTCTCTAAACTTATCTACTTCTTTGAATAATTTTGATAATGCCAAAAAAGTAAGAGTGATATCATCTAATATTCCTATCCCAACTAAGAAACCAGGAATAAGATCCAAAGGAGAAATTACATATACAATAACAAATAATGATATAAATAAATTTTTTATTCCAGGTTTGTAATGCCCCAGTAAAGAAGCTCTAAGCATTCTGAATAAATCCGGAAACTTAGATAAAAATCTTCGATGGGTAAATATTATTCCTATTAATTTTTTTAATTTCATTTAAATGCTAAAAAATAATTCATATATGTACAGAGCAATTTGCATTCCAAATCCTATAAATATTAATGATTGCCACACTTGCATTTTTCTTCTCCACATTTACCTTTTTTATTGGACAAAAAGGTATCTTTAAATAAACGTATTAAATAAATCACTGAAAAAATTACAATTGCTAAAATAAAAATGTATTGTATATAAATATTCATACTCAAATTATTATTTAGATTTATTCTAACAAAGATACGTTATTAAATATTCTAAACATTTTTTAAAACATTTTTTTAAATATCGGAAGCTTCTTCAATACGTATTTAGTTAATATAGTTGTAATAAATACCGTAATTACTATAGAAAGAAACCATTTAATAAAAATAGGAATATTAGCATTAAGTAAGAATTGCAAAATTAACATTAAAAATATTTGGTGCAACTAATAGATTCCATAAGAATAGGGAGAAAAAAAATGAATGATTTTTTGCACTGATCCATGAACTCTCATACATAGAATAATCAATAAAAAAGTTATGAATACAGATGCTAAACTATAAAAAATAGCTTCAGCGATTTGTTTTTGCCCATCGGTAATAGGATTGAATAGGTTCATTTGAATTGTAATAACGCCCACCATAGAAATGAAGTAAATGGAAAGAAAAATTTTTAATGAAGGCTTCCAACCATTCACTTTAAACCAATGCTTATTTTGAGCATAAATTCCTAAGAAAAATATTAAAAAATAGCCCATAAATCTTGCTGGTTGAAAATATAAAAGATAACCTACATTGGTCCACCCATTCGCAGGCTTATAATATCGAGTAGATAAAAAATAAGCCACCGCAGTAAGAAAAATTGTAGAAAGTATCATCCTTGAGGTAGCAATATTAAAAAACTTATTTTTTTTGGTAATGCACATGCATAAATGATAAAAAATAAAAATAATACTCCTAAAAACCAGTAATGCGCTTGCTGATAAAATGCTCCTAAGAAATCATTGAAGTAAAAAGAGATTAAAGGGATTGAAGGATAACCATAAGCAGACATAGTTAGTCTGGAAAAAAATGGAGCTATAAATAGGACTCCTAACATCCAAGGGAGGGCTATGTGTATTGTTTTATTCAATATAAAAGAACGCTTCCCTCTTTTCATTAAGGAATTCGGCGCATAATATCCAGAGAGAAAAAAAAGAACCGTCATAGGGAAAGTATCCAAAATTATGACTAAATAAGTAAAACCTAAACTTCTTTTGGGATTGATTACATACCACCATTCCGGTACATAATCCATGAAAGTCATTGCTGCATGCAGAGTAATGACAAGTACTACCATAGCAAAGCGAAGGTTGTCTATACCCATTTCTCGTTGATTTTTCATAATCCTATCCGTAAAATTTTAAAATACCTATCATTTAACATACCATTTACCCCATTAGTTTACATAAATAACGCTGTATATATTTTTTATTTGCTTTAAAAAAAACTTATTTTTGTAAATATTAAATTTGAGAACCATACACTATGTTCAATACCGACGATGAGGAACAAGATCATTTTTCCCCTACTGAATATACTCCGTTAAGAGAGGATGCTTTTACTATTTCTCCTGAAAAAAAACAGGAATTGATTCAGCACCACTTTACTGAAATTATGAAAATTCTAGGGCTAGATATGAAAGACGATAGTTTGCAAGACACTCCAAAAAGAGTTGCTAAAATGTATGTGAATGAAATTTTTGGTGGCTTGCTTCCTGAAAATAAACCTGCCATATCTACTTTTGATAATAATTATAAGTACAAACAAATGCTTATTGAAAAAGATATCACGGTTTATTCTACTTGTGAACATCATTTTTTACCTATTATTGGTAAAGCACATGTGGCTTATATTTCTAACCAAAAGGTTATAGGTTTATCTAAGATAAATCGTATAGTAAACTATTATGCCCGAAGACCTCAAGTACAAGAACGTTTAACCCGACAAATTGTGGAAGCTTTAAAGGAAGCTTTAAATACTAAGAATGTTGCTTGCGTTATTGATGCTAAACATTTGTGTGTAAATTCCCGAGGAATTAAAGATACTAATAGCAGTACAGTCACCGCTGAATTAAGCGGAAGCTTTCAAACCAACCCAACTACTCGGAAAGAATTTTTACATTACATTGGGATTGATTCTCACTTTAAAATTTAATTTATGCGTACCTATAAAAATAACAAAATTAAGCTATACAATTCCCTGCATAAACAAAAAGAAGATTTTGTTCCTGTACACGACGGATTTGTTGGCATGTACGTTTGTGGACCTACTGTATACAATAAGGTACATTTGGGCAATTGTCGTACATTTTTATCTTTTGATATCATTAATCGTTATTTGAGACATTTAGGATACAAAGTTAGGTATGTTAGAAACATAACGGATGCCGGTCATCTTTTGGACAATGAAGAAGATAAAATTTCTAAACAGTCGGTATTAGAAAAACTAGAGCCCATGGAAATTGTGCAAAAATACACCTTAAATTTCCACAAGGTTCTTGAACTTTTAAACCTTTTACCTCCAGATATTGAACCTACCGCTACTGGACATATTATTGAGCAAATAGAATTAATTAAAAAATTAATTGAAAAAGAATATGCCTATGTATCGGAGGGTTCCGTGTACTTTAATGTGAAAAAATATGATGATGATGGGGGAAATTACGGTGAACTTAGCAAACGTAAAATTGAAGATATGGCTGCCAATACCCGGGAGCTAGATGGTCAAGACGAAAAAGAAAGCCCTCAAGATTTTGCTTTATGGAAAAAAGCATCTCCAGAACATATAATGAGATGGTCTTCCCCTTGGAGTGAAGGTTTTCCAGGCTGGCACTTAGAATGTACAGCGATGAGTACAAAATATTTAGGCGAAGAATTTGACATTCATGGTGGTGGTTTGGATTTAAAGTTTCCACATCACGAATGCGAAATTGCACAATCCAAAGGTTGTTTTAATAAAGAACCCGTACGATATTGGTTGCATGCGAATATGCTTACTTTAAATGGTCAAAAAATGAGTAAATCTACGGGAAACACCATTCTTCCTGAAGAATTAATTTCTGGGGATAATTCTTTTTTTGAAAAGCCTATCCATCCTATGGTCATACGTTTTTTCTTTTTACAAGCACATTACCGAAGCGTTTTAGATCTTTCTAACGATGCTATGATGGCTGCTGAAAAAGGTTTTTTAAGACTTACCTCTGCCATAGATAAACTTAGAACTATAAAACCATCGTCAACCTCAAGTTTCAACGTTTATGAATGGGTAGATAGTTGTTACCATGCATTGAATGATGATTTCAATACACCTGTTTTAATTTCTCATTTATTTGATGCTGTAAAACTAATCAATAGTTTAGATCTTAAAAATGAAACACTTTCGGAATCTGATTTACATATATTCACGCAAGCCATTCACAATTTCTTTTATGATGTTTTAGGTCTTGAATTGTTGACAGATTGCTTAAATGATAACGATAAACTTGACCAAACAATTAAAGTTTTAATTGATTTAAGAAATAAGGCTCGATTAGAAAAAGATTGGAGTTTATCTGATGAAATTAGAGATCGTTTAGCGGCTAAGGGTATCGTGTTAAAAGATGGTAAAGAGGGTACCACTTATGAAATTGAATAACAATTTATTAAAACTTATATGAAACTTAAATATTTATTTTTATATAGCGTTGGGATATACTTCTTAATTTCCTGTTCCCAGAATAAACAACAAGAGAAGACATCTATTATACCTGCGGAAGATATCATCAATATTTCAGTAGCTAAAAAAGCAAAAGCTAAAATTACTGGCGAGAGAATGGCTATCAACATTGGTAATTCTGATTCTGATGTTTGGACGATTGTCTACACCGATAATCAAGGTAATATACATTCAACCATTTTAAAGAAAAATTCAGAAAATTTAAACCAAATAGGAGATAGTATAACTATATATTATGACGATAGTACTCCTCAAAGTTTACCAATTTTCGAAAGTCAGTATTTAAAATTAGCGAAATAATTGGTAAAACAAGCTTAATCAAATATTACTTTTAGATATAACCTATAATGGTATTTTGTTTAATTAATAAACAGGATTGAAATTTTTAATCTTAATAATATTATACTAAATCTTCGATCGGAAGATGAATAAAATTAGGATAAACTTTTTTTACTTTTTCTTTCAACGAAATTTCAGAATTGGTTGTGGAAAGCGCTACAACTTCCATACCTGCTTTCAAACCTGCCTCAATACCTGCAAAGGAATCTTCAAAAACTATGCATTCGCTAGGCGAAGAATTTAATTTTTTAGCCCCTAATAAATAACATTCTGGGTCTGGCTTACCCTTCTTTACATCACTACCTGTAATAACCACATCGAAAACATTTTCCAAATTCATTTTTCTTAAGGCTATTTCTGTTTTTGGCTTTAAAGAGCTGGTTACTAATCCTAGTTTAAAATTATTTAATTTTAACTTATTGATAAATGGTACAACACCAGGGATATTTTCATAGATCAAATCATTGGCTTCAAATTCATAAACCTTGTCAAGAAGCTTCTGGATTTCAACTTCCGAAGAATTTTTGAAATACCTCTTAATGATATCCGGCCAACGTACGCCTTTAACTTCGCTTAAAAATGTCTCTGGCAAGTTATATTCTTCAATAAAAGATTGTAAAAAAATGTCATATTGCACTTCGGTGTTTGCGACTACACCATCCATATCAAACAAAAAAGTTTTAATCATTGATGAGAATTAAAATTTGTTATAAACCTTTAGTAAAGATATATATTTATTTTAATTAAAAATAAATATAATAAACGTGTTCAATTTAAATGCTTTTATCCCTTCAAAGCTTTTTTACCGGGTAAAAATACGGTTAAAAGTCCTATTAAAGGTAAGTAGGAACACAAAGTATATACATATTCAATACTTGTTTTATCGGCTACTTTACCCAAAATTGCAGCTCCTAATCCACCCATTCCAAAGGAAAAACCGAAAAACAAACCTGAAACCGTACCCACCTTACCAGGCACTAATTCTTGGGCAAAAACCAAGATGGCTGAAAATGCTGAGGATAAAATTAATCCTATAAGTATGGATAAGGCAATCGTCCAAGACAAATTTGCGTAGGGAAGTAGCAAGGTAAAGGGTGCTACTCCCAAAATTGAAATCCATATCACGTATTTTCTCCCTATTCTATCTCCTATGGGACCTCCCATGAAAGTCCCTGCTGCTACTGAAAACAAGAAAATAAACAGGTAAATTTGGGAATCTTGCTCAGTCACTGAAAATTTATGCATTAAATAAAAGGTATAGTAACTAGTTATACTGGATAAATAAAAGGCTTTAGAAAAAACTAGGGCTAATAATATAACTAATGAGATTACAACAACTTTTCTAGATAATTTTTTTGTCTCAGACACCTGATCATTATTACTCTTTTTGTTTTTATATTGAGCCGTGTACCATTTGCTAACTCTAAACAAAATAAAGGCGCCTAATAGAGCACATAAGGAAAAATATCCCATGTTTTGTTTTCCGTACGGGGTAATAATTAATGCGGCAAGTAATGGTCCTAATGATGTACCTAAATTACCTCCTACTTGAAAAAAAGATTGTGCAAATCCATAACTTCCCCCAGAAGCTAAACGTGCAACTCTGGAAGATTCCGGATGAAAAATTGCCGAACCTATCCCTATCATTGATGCTGCCAATAATATTATATGAAAATTAGTTGCAAAAGCAAGAACAATAAATCCAAACATAGTAAGTAGCATACCTATCGGTAAAGAAAAAGGTTTTGGATTTTTATCTGTATAAATTCCGATTAGAGGTTGTAAAAAGGAGGCTGTACATTGATATGTAAATGTTATAAGACCAATTTGCGAAAAGGTTAAAGAAAAATCACTTTGTAAAATTGGATAGATAGCTACAAGTATAGATTGCATCATATCATTTAATAAATGAGAGCCACTGATACTGGTAAGAATAGTTAAATTAGTTTTTTTACTGATCATCTACTTTTTATATGATAACTAAAAAAATAATTTCTGCCTACGAATAGGTAGAAATTATAAATTTTTTAGGTTTAAAAATTATTTTTTCAAAGTTACAAAAACTTCTGATAAATAATTTATAATATCTTGCGCCGTCATGGCTTCTTGAGATTTTTTTAATGCTGCAATATCTCCAGCTTTTCCATGTAAATAACATCCTACGATTGCTGCATCAGTGGGTGCATAAGATTGGGCTAGTAGTCCGGTAATTATTCCGGTTAATACGTCACCACTACCACCCTTCGCCATTCCTGCATTACCCGTAGGGTTGTAGTAACATATTCCTAAAGGAGTTAAAACAGTGGTATAATGTCCTTTTAAAACTATATGGATTTTTAATTCAATAGCTTTTTTTCGCGCCAATTCACATTGTTCTAAACTGGAATTTGTTTTCCCAAAAATTCTTTCAAACTCTTTGGGGTGCGGTGTTAGAATAGAATTTTCTGGAATTGATTTTAATAATTTTTTATCGGTGGCTATAATATTTAAAGCATCAGCGTCTAACACTAAAGGCTTATTTTCATTTTTTAAAAGTTGTTCAAATGCTCCCTTAGTTATATTATCACTTCCTAAACCTGGACCTATCCCTAAAGTATAATCATTAACCAATAATTCGATGGTTTCTACTATTTTTTGTCCTGCACCATGAAAAATGGCTTCTGGAGCTAGTGTTTGTAGTATTTGATACCCGCATTCTGGAGCTAATGTATGTACGATTCCTGTGCCAACTCTTAATGCTGCATTCGTGGATAAAGCAATTGAACCTACTTGTCCATAACTACCTCCTATAAGTAATGCTTTACCAAAGTCTCCTTTATGTTCAAATTTTTGTCTTTTACGTATATTATTTTTAATATAATTACTACTTATAATATAGTTATCTGTTGACTCATTTTTAATAAAATCTTGATCTAAATCTAAATCAATAATATGAACATTCCCTGTATATTCCGCACCTTCTTTATGTAAAAACGATCTTTTAATAAACCCAAAAGTCAAAGTTTCATCTGCTTTAAAAATGGTTTGATTTTCTTTAGGAAGTTCATCCGAAGGTAATCCTGAAGGTATATCTATAGAAATTTTTATAGCTGAAATTTGATTAATTTTATCTATGATTTTTTTTTCAATTCCATCTAAAGATCTATTTAAGCCTATACCAAACAAAGCATCAATAAGAATTGTAGAATTGAAACTTTCAATTTCAAAAGAATCATTATCAATAAACTGTACAGAATTAGGAAATCTATCAAAGTTTATTTGGGTATCTTCTGTAAGATCATCTTTAGATTGAAGCATTAGAACTTCCACCTCATAATCCCCCTCTACTAACATTCTCGCTAATGCTAATCCATCCCCACCATTGTTTCCTTTTCCACAAACTATATAGAAACTATAGTCTTTCGTATACCTCTCTGTTATCCACTTGTAGCAGTTGGTAGCAGCTATCTCCATTAAATCTATTGATCTTAAATTTTTGTTTTTTATCGTGTGTTCATCACACAATCTAAGTTGCTCTTTTTTAAAAATTTTCATTAATTTAATTACTTTCTTTTTTCAATCTTTATTTTATATCGTAAATCTCCAGCATATACTTTTCCAAGGTTCCTCTGCATAATCTATACCTATTCTTGGTGTTTTCTTAATATTTTTAAATGATTTATAATTTTCAACCCATATTCTTTTCGAATTATAAATATCCTCTCCATAAAAGCTATGATCCAGCTGTAATTTTCTACCCAACCTTCCGGGACCTACACAATCTTGCACGGATCTTATTAAAACCGCTTGTGGATGTTCCGCTTTCCCTGTAACAAAATTTAACATCCAATATTTACCATAGATTAAATACACATAAATTTTACCCCCGTCATGGTACAGTATCTCCGTTCTTTTAGTTCTTCCTTTGCTTGCATGACAGGCCATATCTTCTTCCCCGATGTAAGCCTCTGTTTCAGTAATAATATATTCATGAATTTCTTTAGTTTCAAAAACTCTTACAATTTTTTTTCCTAACAAACTTTCTGCAACCACTAAAGCGTCTTGATAAAAATAATCTTTACCAACCCTATCCATAAAATATTATTTTATTAGAAGCTTTAAACCAACTCAGCCGATTTATTTTCAATAGAATTAAATTCTTTTAATTGTCTTAAATTATCTAAAGTGACTAAGGCTATTTGACTTAACGCCTCTTCTGTGAAGAAGGCTTGATGTGCGGTAACTAAAACATTCGGAAATGATAATAATAATTGAATAGTTTCGTCTTCAATAATCGTTTCAGATAAATCTCTAAAAAAAAGCTTATCTTCTTGCTCATAAACATCAATTCCTAATGCTCCTATTCTTTTTGATTTTAATCCCTCTATAATTGCCCTAGTGTCAATTAATCCACCCCTACTCGTATTGATTAAATAAACCCCTTGCTTCATAACACTTATAGTATCCTTATTAATAATATGATGAGTTTCTGGGGTTAAAGGACAATGCAATGAAATTATATTTGATTGCTTTAAAAGTTCTTCTAAAGATACGTAGTTAAAACCTTCACTTATTAATTCATCATTAGGAAAAGGATCATACAATAAAACATGGGTTCCTAATGATTTTATCGTTTTAGCAAAAACCTTTCCTATGTTTCCTGTACCAATTACACCTACTGTTTTACCATGTATCGTTGTACCTAACAATCCATTTAAGGAAAAATTTTGCTCCCTTACTCTATTATATGCCTTGTGAGTTTTTCTATTAAGAGTTAAGAGCATTGCTAGCGTATGTTCTGCAACAGCTTCCGGAGAATAAGCAGGAACTCTACAAACTTTTAAACCGTTTCTCTTTGCTGATTCTAAATCTACATTATTAAATCCTGCATTTCTTAAGGCAATATATTTAATTCCTTTTTTAACTAGTTTGTTAATTACTTTATCATTTACTACATCGTTTACAAAAACACAAATAGCCTCCGAATCTTCAATAATATTTACAGTGTGCTCATCTAAATTAGATTCAAAAAATTCAAGTTCGAACTTGAATTTTTCATTGCATTCTTTAAAGAATTTAATATCATACGGTTGGGTCGAAAAAAAAGATATTTTCATGCTTTATTTAATTTTTTTTAATAATTGGTATGAATAAATATTTACAAATCCACTTCTACTTCTCCTCTTATTAAAACTTTTGCTGTTCTAAAAACAGTACCTCTTATTGCTTTTATATCTTCTTTATCCATTTGTATTTCTGAATCAACAGAAAGTGTACCATTGCAATGACCTATAATAATTTCTTCCTTTACAGATTCATCCTTCACAATTTCATTAACAATAGTTCCGGGTATTTTAGCTGCAATTGCTGTACAAATTCCTCCAGTTATAGCATAGGTTGGATGTAATTTGCCCATGGAAAGCATTCGAGCGGATAAATGATAATCCTTTTTATCAATCTTACTATTATTTACAGTTGTGTAAGTTTCTGGTTTAGAAACAAAACAAAACTTAGGAATTGCTGGTATTTGTTTAGCTTCCTCTAAATTTTTAGCTATGCCCATATAAACAGCAGCCGTTTCACGAATAGCTAACATTTTATCTAACAATTCCTTATTATCATCGATATCCTCAGGTAACTCAACACCACTAATCCCTAAATCTTCTGCTTTAACAAAAACTAAGGGATTGGAAGCATCAACCATTGACACTCTGAATTGCCCCAAACCTACAACATCCAAAATATCTACCACATTACCTGTAGGCAATAATTTTCCAGTTACAGCTCCACCTGGATCTAAAAAATCTAATTGTATTTTAGAAGCGGTTCCAGGTACTCCTGAAATTGAATAATCGCCCTCGTAGACAACCTTTCCATCTTTCACAGGCACATGAGCCACTATCTTCTTATTGGTGTTTGTATTGTAAATATTAACTAGGGTTATAGGCTCCTTAATACTATCTACCAATTTTTTTTCAATTGCAAAGGGACCTACTACTGTTGACATATTTCCACAATTTCCCTTACGATCAATCAAAGTTGATTTAGTATCAACCTGCGCAAAAGTATAATTTATAGCATTTACTCCCTCCGTCCGTTTACTTATAATAACTGCCTTGCTAGTGGTTGAAGTCCCACCTCCTAAGCCATTAATTTCTCTACCAGAAGGATCGTTACCTCCGTAAATATTCGTTAATTCTTTGTCTTGCTCCGTAAGATCTTTAGATAAATCAGATTCTAAGAAGCAACCACCTTTACTAGTTCCTCCTCGCATCCAAGTGCATGGAATTATTTTTTTCATGTTTAACTTTATAAATATTTTTAATATATCAATATTTATACCCTAAATCCTTAATACTTGTTTATTTTAAACAATAGATTTATACTTTAAACTTATTTACATTTATACAAAAAAACTCTGAAATAAATTCAGAGTTTTTAGTATTTTATAAACTTGAAGCAGGCGGATCTTTTTTACAACGTACACTAAATTTTTTATCTAGCGAGTAAGCTTTTGTGTAGATATTATTACTGCTTACACTATAATATCCATTTCTACCATAGCTTTGCTTTACTCCATCTTTTGGGGAAGCTGTACTAGATGTCCATATAAATCCAAAGGTTCCAAAATTCGCAAAGGTTCCACCCAAAACAGTAGCAAAACTATACCCGGCATATAAAAAATTGAATCCTACACGCTCAGTTGGACTTATCGGATTGGATTGTCCAGCATAATCTGTCCCAAGATTTAGACAGGTTTCTTTAACTGCAAGACCAACAATATTGGCAGGAGAATTATTTTCAATACGAGAATAAATACTGTAATTCTTTGAAATCTCACCTATGATATTAGTTCCAGCAATATCCGTAATACCCACTAATTGTGCATACTCAAGGCTCGATGGTAAGTGCCATCCATAAGGACATATACCTTGAACTTTAGAAATATCTTTAGTCATTTCATTAACATTACTATTAATCCTACCCATTGTAGCTGCATTCCAATTGTATAACAAACCAACTCGCTCATCATTGTTAAAGTTTTTCTTATCTTGGGCATTATTGCTATCACCTGTATCTGCTGGATATGAAATGTACGGGGCATTAACTGTAGCAGATTTTACATTAAATATTGGATTAGTAGCTGATACAACCGTACCATCCGATCTTTTAGGATCATATGTTGTAGCAGCTAAATTAGTAATCATCCAACGATTATCATTGGAAAGAGGATCATTGGCTACAAAGCTTCCAGATAAGAATATATTACCATCTTGATCTCTGTGCCAAGCTATTCCACTGATCTCTTGAGGAATATCTATACCAGCAGCTGTATCAGCAGCAGTTCTTTCTTCAAGTGTAGCAAGTGCTAACCAATCCGTTTTAGACTTAACTCCTTTAAAACCCAGAAATTCTACCCATTGAAATAAAGTCCTTGATGCATTAGGAGAACAAAGATAATAGCTCAAAGTTAAATCATTAAACCTAGGTGGATTTTCTGCATCTTTTAAAACCACTGAAGCTGATGTAGACATACCTGAAGGATTTTCAAGAGTAATTTGTAAAGGATTAATATTTGCTTTATCGTCTTCTCTTTCACTACCGAATATAGTTTCATCTAGTACTACAACTTTAGAATCTACTTGTAACCCCTTTACAGTCTCTGGGGATGATATATTTGTAACTTTCCATTTGGCATTACTATGTATATTACTCACAACCGATATAGATTCTCCAACTGCAGGAGAGGCAATAGTTTTTTGTTTATGTAAATATTTGCCCTCAACGGTCAAGGCTTTATTGGTTTGATTAACAATAACAGGCTTAAATGCGGTTTGCGTAGTAGAACCATCGCTTACGGAAAAAATATAGTTTGATAGATTAGTTTTAAATGGGTTACCAGGTTTTTCATCTTTTACATCCTCTGGAGCCATGGAAGTGGGCATTAACTCTATAATTGCCACTGGAGCTTTATAAATGGATAAATCTACAGGTTGATAATCAACTTTATTATACAGTGCAGAATTTTCTACATTTTGAAGCTGCAATGTAGCTTTTTCATTTTTCCAAGTTACTACAAAGGTCATTTTAGTAATTCCTCTTTTATCTTGACCACTAGGAACATATAGAGTATCAGGATATACAGATATGGGACCCGTTCCAAATTCCCCGTTAGCACATTTTTTCAAAGGAATCCATTCTTCTCCATTCCAAGAATATATACCCTTACAAAAAGGATCAACTTCACTAACATTGTATACTGTTAAGCCAGTATGAATAAGCTTTTGATTACCTCCGTTATCAGCATCAGCAATTGAAAAGTCACTAAAAGTTAATTCATTAGCATTTACCAATTCAACACGTGGAAGCACCAAACCTCCCTTTGCAGTAATATTATTTGCATCAGGTTCTTGAGCTTTTAAATCAAGAATACTCCCTTTTACAGGCTTAGACAAACTCCCAATTGTTACCTGTGAATTAAATTTTAAGGAAAATAGAAAAAAAATAGAAATGAAATAATAATAAGCTATTTTCATTTTAGTAAATTTTAAATAAATAATAATTGAACAAAAAAAATAAATGAATAAATGCTATTCTTGTAATAACCACTCAGATCCTGACCAAACATATATTCCTTTTTTAAAGGGTAATGTTTCATTTACATTATAAACAATCATACCTGTATGCTTTAATTTTTGTCCTCCCTCATCCAGATCATCAGAAATGGTAAAATCACTAAATGATAATTCAGTGGGACTTTTTAGCTCAACACGTGGAAGTAATATCCCAGCTTTTGCAGTAATATTTTTATTATCAGGATTAAATTGCTTTATATCTAAAATACTTCCCTTTACAGGCTCATTAAGACTCCCAATGGTGACCTGAGAATTGACGGATAATACAATTAAAAAAAAACAAAATTTTGTAAAAATCTTATAATTGAAACACATAATCTAAGTTTAATTGATAATAAATCTTTAATTTTTACAAATATATAAAAAATTTAAGTAATAGAGTCATAATAATTTTGAATAATAGACATGAATTTAATATCAAATTAAAAAAAATATATTTATTTTCATATACTTAAAACGAACTGCCTATTTGATTTATGAGACGTTAATGAATAATAAATAACGAAAATAAGAGTTAATTATTATATATAA